>CAZDHN010000295.1:0-7925 GCA_964505115.1 uncultured Planctomycetaceae bacterium | reverse complement strand
CAAGGCGGCCATTTTCACGAAGGGAACTGTCACTGGTGGTCATGGTATTGATTACGCGGCCCTGAACTCAGTAGCAGGCATTGACCCAGACAACTACAGTGTCCAGATGTGGGTCAAGTCAACTCGCGAGGTCAAGACCTGGGATGCAAATGCCGACAAGCTTCATTACTTCTACGCGCGATCGCAAGACTCAAGCCCGACGGGGAAATGGGACGAGGACACATGGGAACGACCGGACTTGGCTGTGTACACCGGCAGCTCCAACCCGGCTAGGTTGGGGTACACCAGTTTTGACGAAGGGAGCGCAAATGCGTCAACCGACGGCAGTGACGACACTACGGTTACTAACATGGGAGGTACCACCGATACGGGCGCGATGGGTTGGCACCACATCGTCTTTACTCGCGCAGAGGATGGATACGTTTCGTTATATCTCGATGGCGTACTGGAGGTATACCAGAGCGATCCGCTCGACTCAGATCATCTCCCGGGAGGCGGCTTAACCGAATACATCGGCAACTGTCTCCTGGTCGGCGGTCGGCCGGACTACGGGACTAAGGGTGATATGGGCTTCACCGGCCTGATGGACGAGGTTGCCGTATGGGATAAGGCCCTTTCGGCCGTCGAAGTTCAAGGCCTATATTCCGCGCTCGTACCCGAGCCGAGCGGCTTGGCGCTATTCGCCCTGGCCGGCTCGTGCCTGCTGGCGGTCCGGCGGAGAAGGAGCAGAGGAAGGTGACCATTCACGACGCGGAACAGTGCAAAACGGATCGTCGTGCGAAAAATCCGCGTTAGCCGACCGCGTAGGAAGCGTATCACAAATGTCCGATCGTGCCGCCAGACCGCATGGTGTTGCCGCCGGGTTCACGCTCGTTGAACTGCTGGTGGTGATAACGATCATCGGTATCCTCATCGCCCTGCTGCTGCCGGCCGTTCAATCGGCCCGCGAGGCCGCCCGGCGGATGCAGTGTACCAACAACATCAAACAGCTTGCCTTGGCGGTCCACCTTTACCACAACGCCTACGGGCAGTTCCCACCCGGCTACGGTTATTTCAAGAGCGCTTACGGGTCGGGCTCGGGTAGCGAGCCGGAATGGCCCTGGTGCATGCGGCTGTTCCCCTACGTCGAGCAACAGGCGCTGGCCGATGTCATGACGCCGTACTGGGGTTTTTACTCGGGCACGACGGCCGGCAAGCCTACGGCGCTGCTGCCGGTCTACGAGACGCGGATCGCCAGTTGGGAGTGCCCTTCGGACCCCACGGCCGCCCGGCGGCGCAACGAGACGGGCAAGTGCATGTCCTGGTCCAGTGACCTGAAAACACCCCGGCTCTCCTACGCGGCCAACATGGGCGTCGGGCCGATGGAGGGCACGATCGTCTCGCCCGGCAGGTTGCTGACCGGCTTGTCGTCCAGCGAGCGGGTGGCCGGCGTGTTCGGCTACAACCACGGCGCCCGGATCGCCGACGTTACCGACGGCACCTCGAACACGCTGATGCTGTCCGAATTGATCTGCGGCGGCGAGTGCACCATTCGTTGCGCCAAATACTACGACGAAGGGCCGGTATTCATGGCCGACTACTGCCCGAACGACCTCACGCCCGATCTGGTCCGCCATTGCGATCCGGCCGACGGCCTTCCCGGCGCGCCGGCCCCCTGCCTGCGTGGCAACGTAAACAACGTGGGCGGGACGTTTGGCGGCACGCTGACCAAGTTGAACATGGTAGTTCACACGGCCCGCTCCATGCATCCCGGCGGCGTGAACGTGGCGCTGTGCGACGGCAGCGTGCGATTCGTCGCCGAAACCATCGCGCTGCGCACGTGGCAAAGCCTCGGCACGCCAGCCGGCGGCGAGGTGGTCCCCGCGGCCTACTGAACCGGCCGTACCCGAGCCGGATACCGACCTGATGATCGAAGAGATCAAGCCTTACATTCCGGCCAACTACAATCACCAAACCACTCTGCGCTGCACCGTGGCGAAGGGCCACTCGCGGCACGACTTCAAGCTGCTGTCGCGGCCCGAGCAATTGCCCCGGCCGAGCCCCTGAGTCTCGCCGCCAGGTGGTGGCTCCAATCATCGCTCCGCCGACACGGGGCCGAATTGGCGGGGTTTGTCGCAAAACAACACGTGAATGTGCGCAAAAGGGTATATCATTCCTTTCGTCGGCAATTATCATTGAATAAGGGGATTCGTTCCGCCCTCTGTTTACCGGACATGCGCCGGCCGACTACCGCAAGCGAATGTCGGCCTGGATGCCCCGGTGCCCAGGGCATGGCGTTACAAGAAACAATAAGTATTTTGTAATATATTATAATTGACGCCGGCGGTATTCCTGTCATAATCAGAGGATAGCTTCTGACTAAATGTGAGGAAGGGCGTGCAGCGATGCGGTGCAACAAGACGGGTTTCCCGAACGGTAGCGGCCGAAGGCTCGCCTTCACGCTCGTGGAACTCCTGGTGGTAATCACGATCATCGGCATTCTGATCGCGCTGTTGCTGCCGGCCGTTCAATCGGCGCGGGAGGCGGCTCGGCGTATGCAATGCGGCAACAACCTGAAGCAAATCGGCCTGGCGCTGCACTACTATCACGACTCGCACAAGTGCTTCCCGCCCGTCGGAACCACGATTTGGGACACAGGGAAGATGGAGATATCGTGGCTTTGCATGATTTTGCCCTACGTGGAGCAAATCGCGGCCTACGATGAGATGAAGAAGGCGCCGGACGCCCATCATGCGACCTTGTCGAATCAGGTCGCGCCAGTGTTCCTATGCCCGAGTGACGGCCAGAATGAATTCGACTACTCGACGCTTTCCACCGTGGGGCCGGAGCGAACGGTGAACTATAACGCGGTGATGGGTCCCGGCCGTGACGGTCGGTATCTGGGCAGCGATTCGCCGCCCTGCGGCTACGCGGCCACCGACGGAGTCATTCACATGTACGGCAACGCCAGGATCGGCCACATCCGGGACGGCACCTCGAACACACTGATGGTGGGAGAACGGATCACCGACCTGCGGCTGTGGAGCAAAGGTTGGCAGTTCAAGCCCGATCCGGCGGTCTACCAGGGGAAGAACATCGTCTGGCCGATGAATACCGATCCGTCCGTCCTCTGCTATCGGTATTCGACAAAGCCCGGGGGATGCCCCGACGAGTCGCAGCCGATGGCGTTCAACGACATTGACTTCGGGAGCCGCCACCCGGGCGGCGCCCAGTTCGTTTGCGCCGACGGGAGCGTGCATTTTGTCGGCGAGACGATCGAGCTCACGACATACCAAGACTTGGCGACGATCGACGGCGGCGAGATCGCCCAAATGCCTTAGCAAGGACAAAAGGGTAAGGTAGATACTGGCTTCAGTGCAATTTAATTCGGAGTAACGTTTACAGAAGGAGAGTTCGCCATGAAAGCCCGATTCCTGCTCCTAGCGGTGGCCCTAGTGCCACTGGCGGCCGCTCCGGCCCGGGCCACGGTCACGGAATATCACACCTTCGCCCAAAGTTACACTGACACCCTCGTGCAGTACGACTTCGATGGCGATGATGCTAACGAACAACGTGAGGACAAAACATCAGGGACGAACTACCTCGTTGAGAAGCTCGGGGGTCCGGGGGATCCGGGTTACGCCCTTTTGGGGTTCGACGCTACGAGCCAGGCCGTGAGGACAAACGCGGGAGGCTTTTTCACCGGCAGCGCCATCGGCCTGCCGAGCACTGTCTCGTTCGAGGCCATTGTCTGCCCGGACAAGTACACCGCGAGCTACTCCTCCGGAATGGTGGCCGGAGCCTTCACAACCGTCAGCGGGACGACCGAACGGAGCTACTTCGGCGTGCAGCAGCCCTACACAAGTTCTGATGGCCGACTGTTCGCGGTTGTCGGTAGTTTTTCCAACCAGGTGTCGATCGTGACGCCCTATACAAAGGACGAGTGATATTTCTATGCCGTGACGATGGCGTACGCCTCCGGCCAGACGACGATCAATACCTACGTGGCCGACCTGACTGGCGGCGACACGATTTTCACATCCAAGTACAGTGCAACGGTCAATGGGACATTCCAAACCACCTTGGCGCACGGAATCGGCTTAAACAACGTCAACGGCACTGCCCAGGACTCGTTTCTTGGAAAGATCGATGAAGTCACTTTCTACAGCGGCGTGAAGGACGAGGCGTTCTTCCAGGCGAATCTCAATCGAATCTCTCACCTTCCGCTATACGAGAACGACTTCAACACGCGCATCAGTGCGGGCCCGATCGGTGGCAACACTATCTCCGACCCTTACACCGTCGACGTTCTCCAGAACCAGGACCAATGGGTCAAGGAAGGCACAGGCCATGACCTTTCGGTCGTGGCCGGCGCGAGCAATCAATTTGTTGAAGTTGCAAAAGAAGCAGGGCACACCGCTTACCACCAGGACTTCGGAACGAGCTTGACGGCGGGGACAGTGACCGTCTCGGTGGACATGCTTGCCAGCGACATCTGGCAGTACGCGTCCACTCCGGTGAATGGCGTGTTGTTCATGCTCGGAGATCCCGATGACACTACCTCAAATGTCAGCTTTGGCATTCTCTGCAACGAGCAATCGCAAGGCACCACGGCAAACAACAGGTTCGTCGCCTGGAGCGGCATTGGGGATGGCACATCGACCTATGTGTATGGTACGAGCACCGTCGATTCGAATACGTGGTATCGGTTCATTGCCGACGTGGACCTGGACACGAGTACGTATTCGGTCAAGGCATACGAGCTGGGAACGTCCCAGCCGACGTTCGACACGATGCTCGGCAATGAGGTGTTCAGTGCGGACGGTATGAATTTCCGTTATGCGCTGGGTTCCGGCGCCTCGCACATTAGCACGGTGCGTCTGTGGGGACGGGGTGTCGCCGCCGCTGGCAACACAGCGGGGTTCGACAATATCATGATGCTCGCCATACCCGAGCCTTCAACGTGGCTGTTGCTGAGTCTGGGCGGCCTGGGCCTGGCAGTCCGCCGGCGGCGGCGAAGCACAAAACACACCCGCGCAATCACGGCAGTGGGCTCCCGACCCTGATAGCTCTTGTTGCGGAGGCTCGAAATCGTGGGCATGGCACCCTGCTTCCGCAACAGCTACATGGACTCGTACGGTTTCGGGTCGCGCCGCGAAGGCCCGAACAGTTCCCCGTGAGCTATTGCTCAGGATTCACCAACCGCCACACTTTCATTTCAGCGAGGTATGCAATGATGTTCGGAAACTCACGTGGATTATGCGCGGCCTTGGCGCTGGCGCTCGTTTTGCTTCTGGCGGCGGGGCCGGCCTTGGCGGGCGAAGCGCAGCGGACGGGGCCACTGCGCATCGGTTGGGCCTCGGCCGACTTGACGCCCGACAAACCGGTCGTCCTCATAGGCTCCTCCCGAGCGCGAGTCTCCGAAGGCGTTTCGGACCCCATCACGGCGACCGCGCTGGCCATCGAGTCGGTTCGAGAAGGCAAGCCGGTCGGCATGGTCATCATGGTCTCCTGCGATTTGTGCATCATCACCGACGCCTTGCGGGACCGGGTCCGGGAAATGGTGAAGCAGTCGCTGCCGGAAATCGACGCGAACAACGTGGTCCTCAACGCGACGCACACCCACACCGGGCCGTCAACATTCACCGACCCCGCCCTGGCCAAAAAGCTTGCCCGGGTCGATCTGGAGATTCCCGTCGCCTGGTCGGGTTGGGGCATGGATCTGGGGGCGATGTCGCCGCTGGATTACCTGGAGTTCGCCGGCAAGCGGATTGCTCAGGCCGTCGAGCAGGCCTGGAAAGGCCGCAAGCCCGGCGGCCTGAGTTTCGGCCTGGGGCACGCCGTGGTGGGGCACAACCGCCTGACGGCCTACGCCGACGGCCATTCGCAAATGTACGGCAGCACCGACCGGCCCGACTTCAGCCACGTGGAAGGATACGAAGACCACTCGGTCAACCTGTTGTATACCTGGAACGCCGACCGCAAGCTGACCGGCGTGCTGGTCAACATTGCCTGTCCATCACAGGCGAGCGGCTGCGGCCCCCGCATCTCGGCCGATTTCTGGCACGAAACCCGAATCGAGCTTCGCAGCCGCCTGGGCAAAGGCCTCTTCGTCCTCCCGCAGTGCTCCGCGGCCGGCGACCAGTCGCCAAGCGTTTTGGTAGGCAAGAAGGCCGAAACCCGCATGCAGCGACTCACCGGTCGGAGCCAGCGCGGCCAGATCGCCGTGCGGATCGCCGATGCCGTGACCTCCGTGCTGCCGGTGGCCCAGAAGAACATCGACTGGAATCCGCTGTTCGCCCATCGCGTGGAACAAGTGAAGATCAGCCGGCGGCGACTGAGCGAAAAGGACATCAATACACCCAGAAGAACGCCCCATCGCTCTCAGCTCCAGACGACGGAGCAGGCGTTCCAGCGGCTGCTGGGAGAATACCGGACGATGCGCGAGAAGATCGAAGCGCATCCGGAACTCAAGCAGAAGCGCGGCTGGTTTAACGGTATCACGGCGGTCTACTGGAGGATGCGCCGGGCGTCACGAGTGCTGGACCGTTTCGAGCAACAGAAGACGCAGCCCACCTTGCCCGTCGAGGTCCACGTGATCCGGCTTGGCGACATGGTAATCGCCACCAACCGCTTCGAGCTGTACCTGGATTTCGGCACCCAGATCAAGGCCCGCGGCAAGGCCGTGCAGACGTTCGTGGTTCAGCTTGCCGGTCAAGCCAGCTACTTGCCGACCGAGCGGTCGGTGGCCGGCGGCGCCTACGGGGCGGTTCCCGAAAGCACGGAAGTGGGTCCCGAGGGTGGCCGTGAGCTGGTCGAACGGACGGTTGAACTGATCAACTCGATGTGGGCGGAGAAATGAACTGTCGCGGCCCTTCGCCGCGCTGGCCGATCAAAATACCCGGCCGCGATCCGTCGTGGGGCCCTCACCGGGCAACTGCTGCTGTCCGATCCGCCCGGTGTATTTTTCCTTGTGTCCTACGGATGTTGCGGGAGGAGCCGTGAAAGCTTGTTTGACACACTTCTCGGAAACGCTGGGAGTCTCACGCAAAGACGCAAAGAGGCATTGGGGCGGTATTTGTCGGATGTAAACACCGGCAACCGTACGGTTCTCCCTACCTCCCCCTCCTTCCGCTCTTTCTTTCTTCCCTCCTTTGCGTCTTCGCAACTTTGCGTGATAATCTTCCTTCGTATTGGTTGCAATTCCGTTGCTACGTGGTGAATGGGTGCAATGCCGGGCATGGCGTGCAACAGCCGTAGGACACCAGGAGATATTCACAATGATCTGGAATAGTAGTCCAAGCAGACCGGAGATGAAATCATGAAGAAGATTGTACTCGCGGCCGTTGCCGTGTTTGTCGTTGCCCTGTCCGGCGCGCTGATTGCGGGGGAGCCAAAGAACCTTCTCCGGAATGGCGACTTCGAGAAGGTGATCGACGGCAAGCCCGATGCCTGGCGGACGGCGGGTAATGAGGCCGTGAAGCAGACTCTCGTCTCGGATGCCGGCCGGGAGGGGGGCCACGGCGCGAAGCTGGTCTGCACGGAGATCAGCGGCACGGGCGGGGCAACGCACGTGATGTTGGCGCAGTACAACACGGTGGGACTCGAGAAAGGCAAGTGGTATCGCCTGCGCTTCTGGGCCAGGCAGGAAGGCATGGACGGGGTGGGGGTTCGGATCGGAGTGAACCAAACGACGCCATGGGCCAACGGCACGCGGAATGCCGGGAGTTTCCAGCCCAGCGGGGAATGGAAGCAGTACGAGTTCCAGTTCCGCACGATTCGCGACGTGCCCGCCAAGGCAAGCCGGTTCCAGATCTGGCACCACGGCACCGGCACGCTTTGGTTCGATGACATGACTTTTGAGCGGATTCCCCGCCTGATCCAGACACCGCTGGATGTCGTCGAGGAGCCGCCGGGAAAGAACCTGATTCCGAACGCGTCGTTCG
>CAZDHN010000294.1:0-7939 GCA_964505115.1 uncultured Planctomycetaceae bacterium | reverse complement strand
AAATCGGGCAACCTTCGCTTTGGTGGGCTAACAACTGTGATTTGCGGCACTAGGTAGAGGAACGTTTCCTGGCCGATGTCCAAGTTTCCAGGAAATATTGGGGGGGTAAGGGCGTAAGTTGCTTGCAATCGTTTGTAGCCCTTGCTAGTCTCGTTTTATGCTTGTGTCTTTTGAGTTGGCGGCCTGCCATGGGCCGGGACTTGAACGGCAACCGGTGCGTTTGTTCTGAAAAAGCCGCCCCGTCCTCGGGGCGGGTTGGTTAGACTTAGGGGAGGCCTTTCGATGGGTATGCTAGACAACTCGCGGCGAGGTTTTGCGGGCAACTGCCGGCTGCGGCTGGAGCAGTTGGAAGAGCGGCGGCTGTTGTCGATCGTGCCCGGCTACTGCGGTGGCGCGGCCGTGACCAACACCAGCGACGTCTACGCACTGGATATCGACTTCGCCACCAGCGAGGTCATTCCGCAGCAGGTGGGGCAGTTGATGACCAACGACACGCCGCCCGTTGTGGCCCTGCCCGGCTTCGACTGCGCCATCCTGCCCGGCGGCCCGCTCTATTACGTTTCCGGCGATCCGTTTCTAGACGACCCTAGCGTTCTCTGCACAACCGACTTCGACTATTACGAAATCAACACCACGCCGCCGACCAAGTTGAGCGTTACGGAACTGGGTAATCTGGCATTGGCGGACGGGACCGGTGTTTGGGCGAACGCCCTGGAGTGGAGCCCAAAGACGGCGACCAATCCGACTCCGGTTCTGTACGGTGCGGGCGAGGACGCCTTGGGCGTACACCGGCTCTTCTCGATAGACCCGGTGAGTTGCCTGGTCGCGCCGCTGGTCGACCTTAGCGCGCTTGGCGTCGAATCAGCCGGCGATATCGCCTTCGACTTGCTCGACAACCTTTACTTGAGTCTTGACAACGGCAACATACTGCAGATCGATCCCACCCAAGCCACGCCAGTGGTCACCACGCACACGCTCTCGCCCGCGGCAGGCCAGCCGGCGCCCAGCAGCTTCTTCGACTCGCTTCTGGGGCACGATGAGCCCGGCAAGCTGATCGGTGTCACAAGGGCCAAGGAATGCCACGTCATCGATTTGACGGCCAATACAACGACCCCGGCCGGCATGTTGGAGAACCCGGGCATCGGACTGCCCGCGCTCGGCGAGTTGCTCACCGGCGTCACGCTGGCCTACCAAGTGCCCGACAACCTCGGGGCCATCACCATGGTCACCGAGGACCTTGGCGTCACGCCAATCTTTGGTCAGCGCTGGTACGAGTTCTCGGCGGTTTCCGACGGCTTCATCACCGTCGAGTTGCTCGGGCCGGAAACGTTCGACTCCGGGATAGAAGTCTACAACACGGTCGACGACGCGCCGGTGGCCAAAGGCCACGACGTTGTCCACGTGCTATGCGCGGCCGGCCAGACGTACTACGTGCATGCGTCCGGGCTGGCGTACCAGCAAGGGTCCGATTTCCGCTTCTCACCGGGTACGGCCAGCGTGGGTAGCCAGGTCTGGAACGACCTCAATCAAAACGGCCTGCAAGACGATGGCCCGACGGGTGTCGTCGGCATGACGGTCGCCTTGGTAAACGCCGGTGCCGACGGGCTGGCACACACCTACGACGACGTCCCCATGGGCACGCGCACGACCGATATCGGCGGCGAGTATCTCTTCGAGAAACTGCCCGCGGGCAGCTACTATCTGGTCTTCAGCGGATTGCCGACCGATTACATCTTCACCTCCCAGGACGCGGGCGTGGACGACGCGGTCGACAGCGACGCCAACCCGACCACGGGAGAGACGGCCGTGTTCGCCCTTCCCGCCGATGCGAGCGCCATGTTGCACGACGCGGGTATTTTCTTGGACATGCTCGATTTTGGCGACGCCCCGGACAACAACTATTTGACACTGCTGGCCTCTAATGGTGCCAGGCATGTCATCGGCCCCGACTTCTTTCTGGGCGACGTGGTCGACGCCGAGGACGACGGCAAGCCCAACGCCGCTGCCACGGGCGACGATCAGGACAACTGGAATGACGATGACGGCGTGCGGCAGGCGTTGCCGCTGGTGCCCGGACAGACGGCCTCTTTCACCGTAGCGGTCACCAATCCGAACGGAAGGGATGCCTACCTGGACGCCTGGCTGGACCTCAACGGCGACGGTTACTTCCTGGTCACCGAAGGCGAGCACGTCGTCGACGGCCTGCCGGTGTCCGACGGCCCGAATACGGTGAGTTTCACGCTGCCCGCCAATGCGGTGGCAGGGGAGACGTTCATGCGGTTCCGGTTCAGTTCGTCGCCGAACCTACTGTCGTACGGTCTGGCCGTGGATGGCGAGGTGGAGGACTACGTCGTGGAGATCGAGGCGGCCGGGTCCCAGTTCGACTACGGCGACGCGCCGGGGCCGTTGCCCGTGTTGTTTGTCGACAACGGCGCGCGTCACGACATGGGCGACCTGTATATGGGACAGTCGGTCGACTTCGAACCCGATGGCCAGCCCAGTGAGGACGGCAAGGGTGATGACGAACTCTGGTCGGACATGGGGCTTCACGGTTTTTGGCAAATGGAGATCGGCGAGCAAAACACGGCCAGCATCCTCTGTCACACCGGCAGCGTCGCGCAGGGCTACTACAATATTTGGATTGATTTCAACCAGAACGGCAGTTGGGACGATGCGGGCGAGCGAGTAGCCACCAACGTGCCGGCGACTATGAACAAACATACCGCAATCCCGTTCACCGTGCCCGGCTCGGCCCTGCCGGGATGCCCGGCCGGGAGGGTCCGGCTCTCGGACGCGCCGCTCGACTCATACCTGGGCCACGGCGGCCTGGGCGAGGTGGAGGACTTCCGGGCGCTGGTGTTGCCGTTCGAGCCGGAACACGACTTGGGTGACGCGCCCGACAGCACGAACCACTTCGGCCTGCCGATGACCGCCTACCCGGCCGGCAGCATTCCAGGCTCACCCGACGCCGTCGAAGCCGATTTCCCCACCGTCTACGGCGAGAGCGCGCCCTACGGCCCGCGACATGACTTTCCCGATGTGATTGCCTCGCTGGGTGCGGTATCGCGCGAGGACGAAGCCGACCGAGAGCACGACGAGGACGGCCAGCCATACGACACGATAAACAACATCTATCCCGGCGGAGACTCGAGCAATCGCGACGGCGGCGACCAGAGCGTCGACACTTGGTTCGGGCAACAGCTTGATCACGGGCGGGAGAACACCGTCTGGTTCGAGGTGGACGTGCATCTCACTCCGGCCGGACCACTCTACGTGAACATCTGGTACGACTGGAGCCGCGACGGCGATTGGGACGACGCATACGACTTCGGCGACGGTCGCATCGCCGACGAATGGGCCGTGCAGAATCAGGAATTGAACCTTACCGACGGTAAGTACAACGTCGAATCGGACCCCTTCCTCGCCTGGCATCCAACGGTCGGCACGTTCGATGGTCTCGACGTTGCCCCGACCTGGATGAGAATTACCTTGGCCGACCAGCCCTGGGCATCGACCGGCGGTGAAGGCTACGGCGGCTGTGGGCCGGAGGGTGGATACTCGGTCGGCGAGACCGAGGACTACTACATTACGCATTACCACGACACGGTCGACTACGGCGATGCACCAGTCTCGTACGGCACTCTGTCCGCCGACGATGGCGCCCGGCACGCCATCAACGGACCCTACTTGGGCCCTGATGTTGACGATGAGATTGACGGCCGGCCGGATCCCAATGCGATTGGCGATGACTCGCAGCACGATGACGAAGACGGCGTGGACTTCGGTAACTTGTTCGCCGGTCTGCAGTCGGCCGTCGACGTGACGGTCAACGGCGGCGGAGGGTACGTCGACGCCTGGATCGACTTCAACCGCGACGGCCTGTTCGACCCGAACGAGCAGATTCACGGCGACTGGCTGGACGACGGTACGCACGAGATCCAATTCGACGTGCCCGCCGGCGCCTCGATTGGCAACACTTACGCCCGCTTCCGCATCAGCACCGAGGGCGATCTGGACCCCACTGGCCCGGCCTTCGACGGCGAAGTGGAAGATCACATGATTCCACTGACGTCGCAACCGTTCGACTATGGCGATGCGCCCGATTCCTACGGAACCACCTGGGCCTCCAACGGCGCTCGTCACTTCCTCGGTGACGGTGGTCCCTGGTTCGGCACCAACCCGCCCGACAGCGAAGCCGACGGCCAGCCCAACGCCACCGCGACCGGCGACGACAACAACGGCACCGTCGACGACGAGGACGGTTTTGCCTTCGAGCCGTTGCAGCGGGGACGGACGAACGAGATTTGGTTTACCGTTGGCGGCGGCGGGCACGTCGACGCCTGGATCGACTTCGACGGCAACGGCATTTTTGAAGCGGACGAGTTGATCGAATCGGCCGAATACTTGAGCGGCTTCCACACCCTGAATGTTGACGTACCGGTCGACGCGGTTTTTGGCAACACGATGGCCCGATTCCGAATCAGCACCGCCGGCAGCCCCGACCCGACGGGCCCGGCCGACAACGGCGAGGTGGAAGACCACATGGTCTCGGTCGTACTTCCACCCACCGACTTCGGCGACGCGCCGCTTCCCTACCCGACACTATACGCCGACAACGGCGCCCGACACCTCGTCGACTACTCTGGCCCGCGGATGGGAGTGGGTACTCCCGACGCCGAGCAGGACGGCCAGCCCAGTACGACGGCCAGCGGCGACGACACGACCGACTTCGACGACGAGGAAGGCGTGACCTTCACGTCGGGCCTTTGGGTAGGCGAGGTGGCCGAAATAGCAGTCAAGGTCACGGCCGCGGGCAAGCTGGACGCCTGGGTCGACTTCAACGACGACGGCGACTGGCTCGACGCGAACGAGCAGATATTTACAGGTCTTTACCTCGATGTCAACGATCACACGCTCAATTTCCAGGTGCCCGAGGGCCCCTTCACAACCGACCTGACCTACGCCCGATTCCGCTTCAGCACGGTCGGCGGCCTGGCGCCAACCGGCCCGGCCAACGACGGCGAAGTGGAAGATTACGCGGTCGCCATCCAGAGCGAGTTGACCGCCGATCTCGTGGTCGATCCGAACCCGGCGTTATACGACCATGCGGTCACTCTGTATGCCGACGGTTCCACTCATACCGATCCCGGGCGAAGCATTGTCGAGTACTATTGGGACTTCGGCGACATCACGGCTTACGCGGAAACGCCGGACTACGCGGCGGACGGCGCGTTCGACGGCGTCACCACGCACGTCTACGCACAGCCCGGCGTCTACCTCGCGACGGTCACGGTCACCGACGACAGCGTGCCGTTCAAGACCGATCTCCACGGTACGCCGATTGACGTGCGGGGCTTGGATTTCGGCGACGCGCCGGACCCGACCTACCCGACGCTTCTGGCCAGCAACGGTGCTCGGCACCTTGTCGTTGACGGCTTCCATCTGGGTGCCGCCATCGACACCGAGACCGACGGCCAACCCAACGCCACGGCCACCGGCGACGATGTCCTGGACGCCAGCGACGACGAAGACGGAGTAACGTTCACGTCCGCTTTGGAGGCCGGCCAAACGGCTACCGTAACCGTCAACGCTTCGGCCGCCGGAATGCTGGACGCCTGGATCGACTTAAACGCCGACGGTGACTGGCTCGATGCGGGGGAACAAGTCTTCACCAGTGAGCCGCTGCTGGCCGGCGACAACTTGCTTACGTATCACGTGCAGTTCCACGCGGTCGACAGCGAGGCGACGTTCGCCCGATTCCGCTTTAGCAGCACCGGCGGGCTTGCGCCTGACGGCCCGGCCGACGACGGCGAAGTGGAAGACTACGCGGTCGAGGTCTTTGCCGCTCCCGACCTGGGCGTGGTCGACTACTGGGACTCGGGCGAATTGGACCCGGCGTCCGATCGCCTGGTCTACAAGTTCAAGGCCGCGCACGACGGGATTATAAGCGTCGAGCTTATCCAGGGCGCGGGCGCCGAAACGGGCATGACACTGCACGACCCGGCACTTGGCTGGATCTGGGGGAGCTGGCTCGGAACGGGACGACTTGAGATGGACGACGCCGTTGCCGATATCGAGTATTATCTCCAGGTGAGCGGCGTCGAGTTACCCGCCCAGCTTATCATCTGCAACCTGCTGGAGCCGGTCGGGTCGGATTTGATCGTGCATGGCACCGACGGCGACGATGCGTTCAGCGTGAATACGGGGTCGGGCGGCTCGCTGACCATCAATAACGCTTCCTGCTACCCCACCGCGCTGCCCGCATTTTCCACCATAACCGTTGACGCCGGGCCGGGTAATGACACGCTGAGTGTGATCGGCGGCGGTGGAACCGAGTGGGCAATCATGGAACAGGGCGCCGCGTCGATCGCCAGCGGCGGAGTGCAAGTCGATGCCGTCAACCAGGAGTTCACCTACTTCACGGCCGACTCGCCCATCGGCTCCTGGGTCGAACTGCACGACTCGCCCGGCGACGACTTCTTCTTCGGCGGTCCGGAAGCGGGCACGGGAACCAACGAGGCGATAATGAGCGACGCGGGCGGCTCCTATCAACACGGCGCGTACAACGTGGGCACCGTCCGCGGCTATGCCACCGGCGGTCACGATATGGCCATGTGGGACGGCGTGGCGGGGGCCAAGGACGAGTTCAAGGGCAAGGTTGGATACAGCGCGCTCAGCGGGCCCGATTACTATCTCTGGGGACGCCGCTTCGAGGAGGTTACGGCCACCGGGCAAGACGCCACCGATCTGGCCAAGCTCTACGACGGTCCGGACGACGACGCGCTGGTCGCCGACCCGACCGCGGCAAAACTCAAATATGCCGGTAGCGAGACGAAGTTCGTTCAGGCCGACGGGTTCCGCGTAGTACAAGCCCTTGCGACCTATGCCGGCATCGACACGGCCGAATTGCACGACTCGGCCATGAGCGCCGACCGGATCGTCGGCCTGCCCGAGGCCAGTCGGTTGTATGGGCCGGGCTTCTACAACCGAGCGGTCGGCTTCGAGACGATCGATGCCTACGCCCATGCCGGCGACATCGTCAAGCTCTACGACTCGCTTGGCAATGATACTTTTGCTTGCGGGCCCGATTTCGCTCACATGCAGTACGATGGCGGACCGCTCGTCCAAACGCATGGCACCACCACGAACCTCGCCTTCAGCCGCGCCGGCGGTCTCGACACGGCCAACATGCAAGACGCGGCCGCCACCGCCGACCGGCTGATCGGCACGGCCGACTACGCCAAGCTCCGCGGCCCGGGCTTCTTCACCAAGGCCATCGGCTTCGACAAGCTGACCGCCACGGCCACGCCCGGCCAAGCGGATGTCGCCCTGCTGTACGACGATATCGGCTCCGATATATTCGAGGCCGGCCAAACGACCGCCAAGATGAGCTACAATGGCAGCGCGGCGCACTTCACCCAAGCCGACGGATTCCGTTACGTTCACGGCCTGGCTTACGCCGTCGACACGCCGGGCGCGGTCGACAGGGCCTATCTGACCGACTCGGCCGGCGACGACGTAATGAAGGCCTATCCGGATTACGTCAAGCTCTACAACAACACGGTCGGTTTCTACAATCGGGCGAGGTTGTTCGACGAAGTCCACGCCACCGGCGGCGGGCTGCTTCAAAACGACGTGGCCTTGCTGTACGACTCGGTCAACGATGATCGACTGGAGTACGGTGGCAGCGCGGCCCAAGTCTTCTCGACCGACACCGTCCATTTCCTCAACGAAGCCAGCCAGTTCAAACGTCTCCGTCCCCGCAACGGCGCCGGCGGCCTTGATGACAAGTTCCCCAACCCCATGACCTTGGGTTACGACCTCGACGACTCCCTCTGGCTCTGATTCCCACCCATGGAAAGCCGCGAATGCCGGTCGCGGCGTAACCGTTCACGGCCTTTCGGCATTACGGAACCGAGCCACGGATGAAACACGGATC
>CAZDHN010000293.1:0-7961 GCA_964505115.1 uncultured Planctomycetaceae bacterium | reverse complement strand
CCGCCGTCCTTGCGGCCCGTCAGTTGGACGCCGCCAACCAACATCGGCCGACCCAGGTCGAAGACCATGTGGCCGGTGACCGGCGCGGCGCCCTTGGCGGGGATTGTATTCGCGTCGGTTCCCTTCAACGTATCGTCGAGCAAACAGGCAAACGTGGCCGGATCGCCGTCAATCGCTCGATCGGCCGTGTATTGCGGGTCTGCCGGGTTGCCGCTCTTGCGGCCCAAGGGGAAGCCGGGGCCGGACGAGAAGGGTACGGCCACTGGACGCGTCAACGTTTGGGCCGACACGCCCACGGCAGTTACGGCAACCACCGCCGCCGCCAACACGATGAGTCGTTTACGCAATACCATCCTTGCTCCCGTTGCCGCCTAAGACAGTTTGCCGCGGCGTCGCGACCGTCCGCGAGCCAACAGCGTCAGCCCGCCCAGTAGCAGAAGCGCGAGAGTGGACGGCTCGGGGATCATTTCCAGGGTGACCCCGTTGACGAAGGGCACGTTGCCCGAACCTCTGGTAAAGCTCACCGTGAAAGAGGACGAAGACGCAGCGAAGTCGTGCGTGATTACGACGCCCGTTTTCAGGTGTTCCCCTGAATTGCCGCTTCCGTAAGCGACTGGGTCGAAATCAAAGATTGGATCGCCTGGGATGAGCACGTTGAATTGGCGATCCCCAATCGCAGTAATGCCAGGCTCGTGGAAGAGCAACTGGAGCCTGTAAGGCGTCCCAGGCGTCAGATCGGACAACGTGATATCGAAGTCCACCGGATTAGGCAGTTGGGCTTCGTTCCGCCGCGTGATGCGATTCAGTTGGCTCAAGCTGATGCAGTACAAGCCGAGGATGCGGGACTGCCACCAGCAGCTTGTTGAGGCGATCGCCACGCGGGATCTTGACCTGGCCGAAGCCAGCATGCGCGAGCATGTCCGTTACAGCAACGACATGGACCGCGAAGCACTCGACCACTTCCTCAAGCAAGGCCTGATGTCGAGCGAGGCTGAGGAGTGATGGCGGATTTAGGATTTCAGATTTCGTTACTATTCATCCATCTGAAGCAATTGACCACGGATTACACGGAGCAGCATCGCCGCAACCAAAGAAGCCAATAGACAGGATTAACAAGATTGACAAGATGAATTCTTGAAATTGGCTCTTGCGTTCCGGGGCAGGCCAACTTGATCAAGTGTTTTGAGAGTGCCGAGACAACGTAGGAACACTGATTTTCGCTAATCTTCGTTGACTGTTTCCATAAGTGTCGATCAGCGATCGATTAGTGTTCCCTAAGAAACAATTGACCTGTTGGGGCGCAGTTCCTTATCTTGTCAATCCTGTTAATCCTGTCTAAACACTTTGTCAACAAAAACAAGCTTTCACGGATTTGTACTACTACGAAGAAGACGCTGGCATCATGATTGCGAGCTTCTCAACATATCCGTGTTATCCGTGAAATCCGTGGTTTGCTTCATTCGGCTGAACAGATACCAGATTCTGGATTTCAGATTTGATTGAGGAGGATCGGTGATGGTCCGTCGCAACGTGATTTGTCGCCCTGCAAATCCGAGATCGGAAATCATGAATCGGAAATCCGGCTTTACCCTGGTCGAACTCTTGGTCGTGATAACGATCATCGGCATACTGATCGCGCTGTTGTTGCCGGCCGTTCAGTCGGCTCGGGAGGCAGCACGCCGGATGCAATGCACCAACCATCTGAAGCAGTGGGGCCTGGGAATGCATCTTTACGAGAGTTCCAACGGGTACTTCCCCTTCGGCACGATCAGCGGGTCGGCCCTGCTGGGCGGCGGCGACTCGCCCGGCCGGTCAGTGCTGGCAAACGCCAACGTGGGCGGCAACGGGGCCTCGCGGCGGCAGACATTCATCGTGAGCCTCTGGGCTTACATCGAACAGCAGGCGCTTGCCGATCAATTCGACGTCGATTACCACATCTTCAACGCTGAAAATAAGCCCTGCGCGACGGCCCAGGTTCCGCTCTACGATTGCCCCAGCGACCGCCAGGGGATGTGGCGGGCGAATCAGTATACTCACGCCCGGGGTAATTACGTGGTCAACTGGGGTAACGCCAGCTTCCGGCAGAACGAGCCCGAGTTCCTCGGCGCGCCGTTCGGCATGAACCGGCAGTCGAGACACGCCGATTTGATCGACGGCGCTTCGAACACGATGTTCATGTCGGAGGTGCTCAAGCCGCTTTCCGACGAGCATTTCGATTTCCGTGGCGGGATACTCAACGACGATCAGACGTCGGCCCAATACATGACGCTCTTCACTCCCAACTCGGGCGTCGACTCGACCATCTGCGTCGACCCCGAGCAACCCGCCCCGTGCATTCGGGGCTCGAAGACCTACATTCAGGCAAGGAGCCGGCATTCTGGCGGCGTGAACGTGGTTTTCGGCGACGGCTCGGTCCGCTTCATCAGCGACTCGATCGCCCTAAATACTTGGCAGGCAATGGGTTCCAGCCAGAGCGGAGTAAGTATTCGCCGAAGGGGTGGAGCATCCAGTTGCTATCGTCGTTTTTCCCGGCGTTTAAGGGGTTGCTAGCATTGCAGTCCCACCCCTTCGGCGAATACTTACAGGGCGGAGATCTGATCGGGCCGTGATTGAATGGGTGGCGGAGTAGTTTCCTTTTCGTCGGCGTCTTGTTACACTCATTAGGGCGAGGGCTGCAAGGCTCGCGGCCCACTGTTTCGAGTCCTATTTGCAGGGAGTTTCAGAGATGCCACAGGGTACGATTAAGAAGCTGACGGGTAAGGGATTTGGTTTCATCGAGGGAGAGCAAGGCGAAGTTTTCTTCCACTGTTCCGCGTTGAGCGACACGAGTTTCGAGGAACTCAGCGAAGGCCAGCAGGTCGAGTACGAAGAGGGCAGCGGCCCCAAAGGACCTCGTGCCGAAAACGTGAGGCTCGTCTAGCCACAATACTGTTCGTGTTTCGCGGGAATTGATGTTAGCCCGGTCGCCTGCGACCGGAAAACCGGGGAATCCGCCGCACAAAGCCGGTCGCAGGCGACCGGGCTAACAGTGAATCACGAACGGTATTGCGTCTAGCCAGATGGTCGAGCAGACACTGTCGACCTTCAACGCGCCGGGCACACCCGGCCGCTGAAGGTGGATCTGCCGCCGGGCTACCTTCCTATTCCCCTTATCTTTACTTTCTCTCCCGCGTTTCCCGATTCTGCCGGGAACCGGTCTTTCCAGTTGCCCGCAATGCGAGTAACATCTTGGGCTCGATCCAACACGGCAGGAAGCCGATGCTGGCAACAGGAGGTTGCAAAGATGACCGTGGAACCCGATCCGCCCGAGGTGCGGAAACTGGTTATCCGGACTCTGGAAGAGCTGGGAGCGTCCGCATCCAGCCTTGCCGATCTGGAGGAAACGATCCTCATCGATGACGGCAAGTGCTCGGCTCGCTCGTACCGAGCGGACGAGTATTGGGCGATGTGGCTTCTGGGGCTCGGTATCGTGCAGTTCTACGATGCCGAAGGCAACATGCTGGCAACAGTCAACCTCTTCAAGGGCATCGACCCCTTGAAGATGGCCGCCTAGTGCGAGTCGCACATGACTGTAGCGTACGCGGCGTTGTATATTGCGGCGAAAACAGCGAAATAACCGCTACAGAGATCTGTTACGCGCTCCAGAGGAAGAAGGCCGTCATTTCTTCCGCTGCTTCTTCGGCCGTGGTCGCGGGTCGACCGAGGCCGGCTTGAACGTTGACAAGTCGGGCGGCAGCCGCGACTTGACACCCTCCCGCGGGACGTCGAGCTTGGCCGTCCAGCAGATTCCGTTGAGCATGAACGTCCGCAGATCGTCTATCCGCCAGCTTTTGAAATAGTGCGGCAGGACGACACCCACGCCCCGACCGCCGTCCTTTCTCTCGACTGCCCAGGCGACGACCTCCTTCTTGGGTTTGTCGGCCGGCAGCATGGAAGTTGCCAAGGGCACGACGTTTTTGGCCGGGCCTTCGTGTTTGCCTTCGCGTCTGCCTTCTCGGCGGCGACTGCTTGACGCAAGAGTCCCGGCCATGAAAAGGCCGCCAGAAAGAGGCAGGCGACAGCCGCCAGATAAGTCCATCGTCGTGTTCTCATGTTGTTCCTCTCGTGCCAAGGACAACACCCGGGGTGGGGGTAATGTGAAGATGTATTGCACCATATTCGAGCATCCCTCGACGCAATAGGGCGGCCGCGATTTGGGTGCCACTGCTGACTCGCCCAGCAGTGTTTGCGGAGTTTGCGGTCGGCGGGGCCCCGTGTTAGATTGATCTGATGGAATCAAGGGTCCGACAGACGACGAACACCGAGAAAGGGATCGGATGCGACACGGCTTTGTGCTTGGAACGATGCTCATTACAGTAGCGGCGACTTGCTGGGCGGCCAACCCGCCGGCGATGGTCGAAACACCCGACGGCAAACCGCCGAACGGCGCGGTCGTGCTGTTCGATGGGAAAGAAACAAACCTGTTTGTCAGCAAGTACGGAAAAGCCTGCGATTGGCCCGTCGTCGAGGGCGCGCTCGTCTCCACTCGCGGCGAGGTCCGTTCCCGGCATATCGTTTCCAGACTCCACTTCCGCGATGCCCAAATTCACGTCGAGTTCATGCTGCCCAAAGCCGAGCCGGGGCAAAAATACTCGGGCAACAGCGGCGTCTACATCCACGGGCATTACGAGTTGCAGATACTCGACTCGTTCGGCAAGGGGATCGCCAAGGGTGAGTGCGGGGCGATCTACGGCATAGCGCCGCCGCTGGCCGCTGCCTGCCGGAAGCCGGGCGAGTGGCAGACGTACGACATCATCTTCATCGCCCCACGACGGGATAAGGACGGAAAGATCACCAAGTCGGGCTCGATCACGGCCAAGCTGAACGGCCAGTTCGTGCAGAACAACACCCAATTAAACGAACCGACTTCAGTCTACCACCCCTTGCGATACAAAGTGACTCCGTATACAAAGCAACTCAAGGCCAAACTGCTGGCAAGCGGCACCGGTCCGGTCTTCCTGCAGGACCACGACAACCCGGTCCGATTCCGCAACGTTTGGGTGCTGCCACTGGATGACAAGGCGGGAATGTTCGAGCCGTCGGGGGATGCAAACAAGAAGTAGCCACGGATAGGATGAAGGTAACGCGAACTGTTACATCAACACGAAAGGCATAACACAATGACGTCACGACAACGACTAACTCGCCGCCGGTTCCTGGGTACAACGGCGGCCACCGCCGGCGGCATTATGGTGCCCGCCGCGATTGGGTTGGGCGCCAAGCCGGCCGAGTTCCCTTCAACCGATCACTTCTGGTATCGTCCGCAGCCGGCCGGTCTGTTCGTCGACACGCAGCGCGACAACAAAGCATTCGGCTATTCGGACGGCAAGGTGCTCCTCTCCGAAGACAACGGCCGCACCTGGCCGCATAGCATCGCCTTCCCGGACGCGAAGCGCATCGTGTACAGCACCATCTTGAAGAACGGCAACATCCTCTTCAGCGCGATGGCGAAACTGTACCTCAGCACGGACAACCTGAAGAGCTTCAAGCAAATCACGGTCAAGGATACCGACGGCAGCGATTACGTCGCGCATACGCCCAAGAACCCCGACCGACCCGGCTGGTACTTCCACAGCCTCTCGGGCGTGGATACCTGGGAGGTAAACGGCCGCGAGATGCTCGTCTGGGGGAATTACTGCAACGTGATCGACGGCGCGAGCCCGGTCAATATCTACTACTCGACCGACAACGGCCAGACCGTCAAAATCGCCTATTCCTTCGGCCAGAATTCGGGCAATCGGGATAACGGTTCCGGTGGCGGCGGCAAAGAAGGCACGCCGCTGGGTAACCCCGACAACCCGATCGTCTGCCGCCACGTCCACTGCGTAACATACAACCCGGCCGAAGATGCTTTCTACGCCTGCACGGGCGATTTCAATACTCGGCCCGAAGGGTTGGAATGCCACTGGCTGCGAGGCACCTACGACGCGAAGGCTGATAAGTGGCAGTGGAAGGTGATCGTGACGGACATGTCGAACTCGCGCTACAAGTGCGGCGGCATCAACTTCGTCGACGGCAAACTCTACTGGATCAGCGACTCGAACGGTCCCAAGCCCTACGACCGGGGAGTCTTCTGCTGCGATCCGGCCGACATCACCAACAAGGAGAAACACACGCGGCTGTTCAATCCGGGCGTTGAGTCGGGGTGCATGATCGTCGAGGACGGCGTTTTCCTGGCATCGCATTGCGCGCCCGCTTCGCCGATGTCCACGGGCATCATCATTTCCACGGACATGGGCAAGACCTGGGCGCAATACGATCTGAAGGAGTTCGGCAAGCGTTCACCCTGCCGAGTCAGCCGGATGAACAGCGACGGCTGGTTCAGGATGGACCTGAGATCGCGCTGGGTTACGCCCTGCGAGATGATGTTCATCAAGCCGAAGAAGGCTTCTTGAACCGGTGCTACCGCACCCGCACCGAGAACCCGCTCCCGTTGGTCGCTGGGCTTGGCCAAATGGCTGACGATCCGTGGGATTGGTGGCGAAGAGAGGCGAGGGCCTCTCGGAGCCATCCAGTTCTCGGGGCGGATGTTGCTCGGACGCGGCGAAGCCCCGGAAAACCGGGTGCGACCGATGCGGGGAGATGATCCAAAGCCGGCCCCCCTTCCGGCGACATCGGCGTACCCACTCCCGGTTGCCATGGGAAACTCTCCGAATTCTTGACGTGGAGGCCAGAAAGCCTCTTGACAACGCTGTTCTCCCGTTTATAATCGGGGCTGCTGTAAAAATATATTCTTTTGCCAAAACAGATATATTCAGGCAGGGCAGATGGCAGCCACTCTAAAACAACGGGCGTACGAGCACATCCGGCGGGGATTGACCTCCGGAACCTTCTCGGCCGGCCAACGGCTTTCGCCCGCCGCGCTGGCCCAGCAGATCGGCGTCAGCCCCATCCCCGTGCGTGAGGCTATCAGTCAACTGCACAGCGAAGGCCTGGTCGAGCAAATTCCCCAACGCGGCGCGTTCGTCAAGCAGGCCGACCGCCAGGAACTGGTCGAGTTGATCGAACTGCGCGGGGTGCTGGAATGCAACGCGGCCGCGCGGGCGGCACGCCGCATCGGCGGTGCGGAACTGGATGAAATGGAAGACCGCTTGGCGACGTTGCACGATCTGGTGGACCAATTCGGCGTCGTCAAGCAGGAGGACTCACTCACTTTAATTGCCCGATGGATGTTAGCCGACCTGACCTTTCACATGCTGCTGTTGAGGGTGGCGGGGAACAGGCAGGTAATCAAGGTTATCGAAAATACGCACGTCATGACGCAAATGTTCGCTTACCGCACCGACCACCCCGAGGCCTGGGCCAATAGGCTAGCCTATTCCACGGAGAACCACGAGGTCCATCACGACGTTTACGTGGCCGTGCGCCGGCACGATCCCAAGGCGGCTCGGCGCGCGATGGCCGCTCACATGCGCCGCGCGCGGAAGAACATGCTCGGTCGGTTCGACTGGCTCCATGCCCAGCACGACGCCGACGACCCGCTTACCAGGGATTTTCCCGATTCGATGCGCGGGCTCGTCCGCGACATCCAGCGACACAACTTGGAGCAGTCCCCAACGTCCACGGATGAATTGCCCGGACGCGAGCCAAAAAGGAAGAAGGTGCCTAAGGACGCAAGGTGAAGACCCCCGTCGTTTCGTGAGACCCCCGTCGTTTCGTGAGACCCCCGTCGTTTCGTGAGACAATGTCAGTCAATCAGTTCATTTTCCAGAAGGAGAGCAACGATGGTGTTTACAACAATCAAAAGGGCCATGACTGGAATGCCGGGAAACGGCGGGGATAGGCTGCGATTCGCGTGGCGCGATCTCAAGCGGGCGGTTGACGTGCCGGGGGTTTTGTCGGTCGCCCGCCCCAGATCAATTGTCGTTGCATTGCTGCTGGGGGTGTTGGCCTGTGCCGACGCTGCCAACGCGGAGTTGATC
>CAZDHN010000292.1:0-7970 GCA_964505115.1 uncultured Planctomycetaceae bacterium | reverse complement strand
AGAAGAAGGCGGTTTCGTTGAGGTTCTTTCGGGCTGAGACCTGGCTCAGGTCAGGACCCGGGGCGCCCGGTCCGGGTTCGCCGGCGCCGGTGGCGTCCTTCAACCTGTCCGATTTGCGTAGTTGTTCGCCTTCCTGCTTCTCGTCGCCGTGCGCCGCGCTACGTTTTTTGGCGGTTACGGCGTTCATGCTCCGGCCGGCTGCCTCCCTTTCCAGCATCATGGCCGGCGCCGGCGGTGGTGCTCCCGGTTTGCCGTCGTAGCCCCGGTTGCGGCCCGCGCCTTTGCCACGCCCGAAGTAGGCATAGCCCCATAGGTTAGCCACGATCTCGGCCGGGAACGAGCGATAAGTCATCGTGGCATCCTTGTGGTCCACCCGCCAGTTGCCGGATAGATGGTTGAGCCGCTTGAGTTGGTTCTCGAACCGCAACGCGAGGTTCGAGGAGTCCTGGCGGAAGATGCCGAAGCCGCCTATCCAGTTGTGGGGCAGGTAGGCATCCAGCGATTGGTCATAGAGAGTCGCCACCATCTCGGCCACGGCCCGCTTGGCGTCCGGCCCGGTGATTACGGCGGTCCAGGTTTCCTTCTGACCGGGTTCGAGCTTGGAGATGAAGTGTTCCCAGGCCACGGTCAGCTTCTTGTTGGTCCACGGCACGTCGATCCGGCGCGAGGTGAGATAGGCCCGGTTCTCGCGGACTTGCGACACGCGGAGTGTGAAGCCGCCGCGCATGGCCTCGGTCACGGCCTGCTTGACCGTCTGCTGCGTGGCGCCCAGTTCGGTCCAGAAAGCCTGGATAACCCGGTGGCGATGTTCTATCTCGACGAACGCCCGGCCTTTCTCATAGCCGGTGCCCCACAGCGCCATAAACTCCTCGCCCGGCTCCAACGCCCACTTGGGCGCGGCCACCAGGTTCGCGATCCTGACGGGCAGGGTCTTGCCGTCAGGCTTGAGCACGGTAAGCGGCAGCAGGGCCGTCACCTTCTTGCCGAAGCGGTCCTGCGTGGCCAGCACCGCGCGGTAGGCCCCGGCTGGCAGCTTGAAGGTCTTGGTGGCCTTGCCGGTCGCGTCCGTGGTGATGCCCTCCTCGGCCACCACCTCGCCCAACTCCCAGGAATTCGGGTTGGAGGGATCGGGTTTGGGAGCGGGTTGCTGACCCGACTTCGCCGCGAACCGACCGCGACGGATCGGATAAGGCTGATAGCCGTAGAGGCTCGACCGCCGCACCTTCTCGGGCTGCTTGAGGCGGTGAATCTTCAGTGCGCAGTCGGCCTTCTGACCCTCGCCGTCCAGCGTGGTCGTGCTGACGGTAATCTCCGCCGGCTTGTCGTCGGCGAGCCATTCGGGCGCGGTCATGGAGGCCGCCAGGGCCGTGTAGCCCACGTTGGTTGTCTTCTGGGTCGAGCGGGTCTCGCCCGCCGTGTCCGTCACGTCGGCGCTCGCGCTGAAGACGAATGTCGGTTCGTCCTTCTCCGAGACGGAAAGGTCTGGCCGGGCCGTGAACTCGACGGTGAACGTGCCGTCGCTCTCGGTGACGGCCGTGCCGTGGGCGATCTCCTGGTTGGCGTTGTTCGGGGAACGCCACCAGTAGCACCAGTACCACCACACCGGATATCGCACCTGGCGCACGACGCGCCAGCGAACCTTTGCCCCGTCGATAGCTGCCCCGGTGTAGGCCAGGGCCTTGCCCTGCATGGTGACCTTGTCGTTCAGTTTCGGCGCGGTCTTTGGGGATTCCAGCGTTACCTGGAACTTGGGACGCTTGTACTCCTCCACGTTGAAGCTCGCCTGACCGCCCGGGTCGCCCTCCACGCGGATCGTCATCCGCCCGGTAAGCCGGTCGCGCGGCGTGGTGAAGCTGCCGCTGAAGGAACCATACTCGTTGGTCTTGTGCTGCTGCCGGGAGATTTCCTTGTTGTTGGAATCGACGAAAACGACCGACACGGCCTGGTGCCCCAGGACCGAGTAGTCGTCGGTCTTCTGGTCCACGCGGATGCAAATCCCCTTGTATTGCACCGTCTGACCAGGCCGGTAGAGCGAGCGGTCAGTGAAGAAGACCGTACGCTTGTAGGGGTCCATGCGCCGGTTCTGGCGGTACACATGATACTCATTGCCGGTTGCCAACTGCTGGCCCTTGTGGGTCGCCAGTAGCATATGCTGTTGCTGATGGGCTCCGGCCGCCAAGAATAGGCCGTTTTTGTCACTCTTGACCGTAGCGCCGGGGTTCCAGCCTTCGTTCCAGTTCCGGCGGGTCCAGAGCTGAACGTCGGCCCCTGCCAGAGGCTCGCCGGAATTGGCCTCCAGCACGAAGCCCTCGATTTTCTCCTCGCCCCACCGGGTCCGCATCACCAGGGCCAGGTCGCTCACCCAGAAATCGGTGACGTGGACCTGGTTGTTTGTCTCGCCAAAGCTCGGATCGTAGCTGGCCAGGAGGAAATAGAATCCAGGCTTGAGGTCCTTCGGCGCCGGCAGCTCTTCGGTGCGCTGCTGATAATCGTCGGTGGCCGGAAGCTTGGCCGACCACACCAAGTCAGGCTTCTGGGCCAGTAGCGCCTTGCGTTGGTTATGATCGAGATGCTCGGGGCGCTGCCGGGCACCCTTGAGACGCTGGACCCAGTCGGCGCGGACGGCACGAAAGAAGACCTGATTGATGTTACGGTAGCGGACCTGAATCGTGGGCCAAGGCTCGGTCCACACCCGCTCGGTCGATGTTTGGACGCTCTTGGCCTCTATCTGCTGCAACAGGTTGTAGCACATCCTGCCGCCGAAGCTGTTGGGAAACGCGGCGGCCCCTTGTCTGGCCAACCCGTGGGCCTCGACCAGCTCACCCTCCTGCCTGAGCACGCTGGCCCACTGGAACCGCGCCCGGGCCGAGATCTCGTGGTCGCCGTAGCGATCGACGAATTTCTTCAGTGCCGCCTTGTAACGCTCGTTCTTCTCCTCGCCAACCGCCTTGTTGTAGCCGAAGTTCAGCCGCCACAGGTCGGCGTCAAGGAAGGCCGCCGGATCTCTATCCTCCTGGTGAAACTTGAGCAGGCTCTGGTAGAGCTTGATTGCCCTGTAGGTGACCGAGTCCGTGTCGGTAGTCTCGACTTGCCACCCGAGAAACGCCGGCATCGGAGCGAAGATCGGGCTGTCGGCCGTAAGCTCGAAGGCGTCCTCGGCCTTGGCGCCGGCCTGCTCAGCCGCCGTGAAGAAACTCAGGGCCTCGAAAGCCAGGAAGTCGAACATCGTGGGCCGGTAGGTGTCGGGCACGTTCCCCTTCTGCAAAAGCGCGTCGTACTGGGCAACGGGAATCTTTCTTAGTTCCGCGTGGCCGACCAGCGCCTTGGTGAAGTGCTTGTCGATCTCGGCCAGGATGCGGGACAGGTCCCAGGTGAGGATGTCGTCGCTCGGCGGCTGGGCCGTGGCCGTCCGCTGCATGAACCGCCGGCGGTTCTGCTGGAAGTATTGCCAGTACCAGTGGGCCAAGACAGCCTCCATCGGGGCCTGCATCTGGTGGGGAGCCTTGGCAATCTCGGCCTGAAGGCGGACGATCTTCTCTTCGGGCTTGTTGCCCTGGATGTTTCCCTCCAGAGCGATCTTCTTACCGATGGCCTTGATGGCCTCGGGATAGGCTTTGTCTCGGATGGACGCCTGGATAATCGGCTCCAATTTTTCGATGGCCGTCTTGGGTAAACCCTTCTTGATGGCCTCGTCCACTCCTTTCCAGGCGTCGTCGCGCGGCCCGGCGGCCATGGCCACTTCAACCAACAGCAGAACTCCAGCGAGGAAGCCAAGAAGTCTTATCGGTCGCATCGCTCGTACCTTTCGTCACCAGAATAATAAGTGGTTTGCCAATGGAGTATAGCAGCCACAACCCGGCTGTCCTACTAATAATCCCGCCCTTGTTTGCTGTCAAGCACTTGTGTCGTTTGTCGTGAAGGCCGATGTCTGGCTGCAATTGTGGCTCTCCAGGCTTTGGGAACCGGCGATTCGCCTTGACCATTGTTTAGCCCGAACAGCCCGATTCACGCGAGATTCTCTGCTCCTTCCTGGCCATTTTCTAGGCCGTCACCCTATTCGACGCGTGTCCGGTCGGCTGGCAGAATTGCCAGATGTGGTTTCCGAGAAGGACAGATCTATTTGTGCCGGACCTAATTGACACGCGTTGCGTTGATCTCCAGCGTATTTAAGCTGCTACTTGTGTTGCTGCGGACCCCCGAACAATTACGCTGATTCATGTGTACATAAAACTCTCGGACGCCCTGGAACTCGGGCACTTCGCGAAGGTCCAGTGTGTGTGTTCCTCTGTACAAGCCATCTGCCCGCCGCTTTCCGGCCGGCGTTCCCTGTTTGACGATCGTCTTGCCGTCGAGCGACACTCCTAGCGAGAACGAGCCTCCCAGGGCTGAGTGGCTCATTCCAGCGAGACGAATCACGACGTTATTGAGCGGGTGGGCGCTGCTGAATTTCTCTACGGCGCCAACACCGTTCGCGCGTCCTTTCACCCCGCGCAAAGACAGCGAACTTCCTGCGCTCAAATGCTGCGGATTATCCACCGTTGCCATTACGCGCCACAGACCCACTCCCAGGTTCTGACGGAATTGGATCTTGCCTCGCCAACCGTCGTAATGGGTATCCAGGTCAATAGCTTTGTCGGACGGCGGCGTGACGCACCCGCTCAACTGGCCACCGCGCAGAACCGCGAACGTGTCGCCTGCCAGCGTCACTCGCAGACGAAACTCCTGTCCCGGATCGCCAAGATTGTATAACAGTGCGTCATTTGCGAGCGTTCGCTCGATCTGCCGCCACTCATCCAGTTTGCCGCATCGCGACTGCTCGACTTGAATCGCCTCGGGCGCCGTGTCGGGGCCGACCGTCAGCTTGAGGCGTGCGTCTTGCACCGGCAGCAGTGACCGGAACTGATAATCCAGTGCGACTTCTGCGTTACCCTTGACTTTAACCGCCTGGTCTTCGATCGTGAGCCTAGTAAACCCGTACACAGTCGCCCGACCGAACTCCGACCAGTTGTAGTCGATCTTCCCCTTCTCGTCCGGTGCTAACTCGATCTGCTCTCCCCAAATCACATCGCCCGCGGTGATCGGTTCAGGCCCGCGACAGCGCCGTTGGAACTCTATCGCGCTGAACATGAAGTTACGGCAGGCAGATAGCGCCGCCGTGGATTTGCCGTACCAGTTGTTGTAGCTACCTGAGCCGCTGTCCGCGACAAAGTAAAAGACCGGGATGTTGAACTCGTGGCAGATCATCAACTGTTCGCGGGCCGCGTGATAGTCGCTGTAGCCGGACGCATCGACACACATGATCAAGGGCTGGCCCGTGCGGAGAAACTGCATGAGCTTCCGCCGAGACGCCATGTATCCCAGTCCATAGGCGTCATAAACGTATCCATCCGCCTTACCCAGCGGCCCCAACGGGAAACTGGGCCACACATAGATCGGCAGTGTCGGATCATGCGCCTTCATGGCGTCATGGAGCGGATCAAGCCATTCTGCCGCGTTATATGCCTGCTCTTCCGAGAGATGCACCGCATCCACGAGCGACAGGTCGGTCCGTTCGAGCCATTCGTTGATCTTCTTCAGAGCATCTTCACGGTCCCCGCTCCAACGACGGTCATAGTCGAGTTGTACGACATTGATTAGCCCCTTGTCTCGTGCCGCCCGCAGTCGGTCGTTGATATCTCCGTCCGGATGGGCTCGAAACGCGTTGAGTTTGCCGAGGACCCCGTCGAAACAACCACCAGCGTATATCCCACCACTACGCGCGAAGCTGGCCCGCTGGCGGCCTTTGCCCGTGGAATCCGCAGCCCAGCAAGTCGACCCGACCAGTACCATCACAACTAGGCCACACCACATCGCCGCCGCCGACTTGTTACAGACGCCTCTCATAGCCATCACCTCAATTCCGAATTCCAGTACGCTTTCTCAACAGATTCCAAAACGTTTCGTTAGCGATTCTAGCTGATCACAGATCGCAGGTCCTGTCCAGGCGGCAGACGCGTAAATCCTTCGTTAGCTCAAAGCAACTGCCGTAAGCCCTACTGGACACGTAATGAATGTGTGTGGGGCGGTCCCGATATTGCCATCTCGCAACTGAAACTGCCGAGAGACCCAGTAAGCCATTCTGGCGGCCGTACGCACTACCTGTGTGCCCTCGCCGCGACGGCCCGGCCACCGCCATGGACACCCTCCTGCAAGTGTTCTGGGACTCGTGGCGGTCGCGTGGTCCGAGAGTAGCTTGTTGCCCTGCACAGCGGTCGGTTATCATGGGCACAGCCGACGCACCTGGAGGGGAGTTGTAAAACGAACGCCGATCTTCGTCGACAACGCCAAGCCCCCGGCGATCTCGGACCCGGAGAAGCGCCGCTGTGAGGTGCCGTACTTGAACCTGACGGCCCAACTGCCCTATCATGGCGATAGCACACTCAACTACCGGCTGAGCGCCGGGGCCGTCTCGCAACATTGACCGGCAGGAGCCCTCGTATGCAGAATCCGAAGATGATCGCGATCATGACTACCATCCTGGCCCTGAGCAGCCTGACAGGCCTACTGCCGGGCCTTGCGGCCGACAGTGACCTGACAATTCCGCCGGACAGCCACGACGAAGCCACCGTACGCTACGCGGCCGCCGAGATTGCTAAGTGGGACACCAAGAAGATCAACAACGAGCCGTACAATATTTCGCCCAAGATTACCTTCGGCCCGAACGTGGAAATTAACCACCATCGCGTCACGGTCCGCTTTACGGGCGAGGGTAGCGTGAAGGTCTCGGTGGCCAGTCGAACGGCCGATCAGATCGAAGAGGCAATCAAGCGCATGCCCACTGTCCGAAGCGTCCAGAGCGGTACTGAAGCGACTTTCGTTGGGGCTTACCGCGGCGACTCGGCGGCATGGATTCTGGTGCAGAAGGCCGGCAGCGTACAGATTACGGACATCACGTACACATGCTGGCGAGGCAAAGGAACTCTGTACGGACACGAGGCGGGCACGTTCAGCTATGCCTCGGCCACGCTGCCCTTCCGTCTCATGTATCCCAGGGACTACGATCCCAAGAAGTCCTACCCACTGGTGATTTCCGTCTCCGGGTCGGGTGGCGTGGGCAACGACAACGTACGCAGCATGGAGATGGTGACCCTTGCCAGGTACCTCTTCACCCGCTATTACCATCAGGAAGGGCTGGAGTGCTTCAGCCTCGTGACGCAAATCCCCTCCTCCAGCACGGTCCCCGCGCCCTACTGCCCCAAGGGCAAGCAAGGGGCTCCGACCCCGCGCTATCATCCAGATTGGCCGGCGGTAAACGAAGGGTCCTGGTACACCGACGCTACGCTGGCATTGATCGAGCGCATGATTGCCGACCCGCGTCTCAATATCGACGCGGATCGCGTCTATTACACGGGCTTCTCATACGGAGGCAAGGCGTGCTGGGAGTTCCTCCGAGCCGGACGCGAGGTGTTTGCCGGTGCGATATGCGGCGCCGGCTGGCCAATTGGCGGAGCGTACTCGAAACCTGACGAAGCGCTGCTTGAACGCCTCCGGCTGGAGATCAAGCGACATCGCCATATCCCCGTCTGGATCTTCGCCGGCGAGAAGGACGCAATGCGTTTCGGTAGTGAAGCCATCTTCAGGGAACTCCAGACGATTGGCGCCAAGGTCAAGTACCATGAGCTGCCGGGCGCCAATCATGTGGGTAGCGCCGACGGCACTTGGGGCAACGTCGAGCACGTGAAGTGGCTGTTCGAGCAGAATCGCACGAAGAATCCACCTGTGGGCAAGGACCCCTATCCGGGCGGAGTCTATCCGGAAGAAGAGTAGCGTTCGAGCACAGTTTGCACCGGGAAGATTGGCGGCACCAGATCAACGTAGTGGCCATCGAAGACAAGGTGCCCAAGGGAAAGTATCCGAAGGTGACCAAGCGGGTCGGCAAGAGCCCGCCGCAATACATGGACGAGGAGGAGTGATGGGCACCGACAACGAGG
>CAZDHN010000291.1:0-7971 GCA_964505115.1 uncultured Planctomycetaceae bacterium | reverse complement strand
ATGCGCGCAGCCTGCGCGCATGTTGCCAGGTTCTTTTGGGTTGCGGGCGCAGCTAACAATAGGCAGTCAAGTAAAAAGAGGAAAGCCATGGAAACTTCGGCAACATCAGGCGCAACCGCCGCGCAAAGCCAGCAAAACAACGCGAGCTCCGGTGTAAGCGACGCCTGGTCGAAAGTGGATCTTCAGCAGTTCATTGGGCTGCTGATAGCCGAGTTGCAGAGCCAGGACCCGATGGACCCGATGGACAATAGCGAGATCTTGCAGCAGATAAGCCAGATTCGCGAGATCAGTTCCAACGAGAATTTGATCGAGACCCTCTCGTCGGTTCAGTTGGGGCAAACCATGGCGACGGCCAGCAGCCTGATTGGGCAGACCGTGATCGGGCTTAGTGACGACAACGCAATGGTTAGCGGAAAGGTAGATCGCGTCTCCATCGAGGACGGTGAAGCCAAGCTCTATGTGGACGAGCACGTGCTTAGCCTGGACAAGGTGTCTGACATTATGAGCGATTACAGCGACATGGCAGGCGACACGACGGAGGAGACTTTGTAACCCGGATGATTCACCACTTAATCGTAACCCGAAGCGTAAGCGAGGGAAGCCTAATGAGTGTGGTCTTCAACCCGCCACGGTTGTCATGAGACAGTGTGTCGCGGTAAGTGCCAAGCCAATTCAATGGAAAGCCGTTAATTGTCCCTCGCTTACGCTTCGGGTTACGAATGGTCCGTGCGGAATCAGGGGTAATGCCCGCGCCGCGAAAAACTACCTGCGATTTCTAATACTAGAAACCGAACCTAAACAACATTTTTTCATTCCGGACACAAGTTCCGAATAGGGAGGGGAATAAGCCATGGGTCTTGCATCAGCACTCAGTACGGCATTGACCGGCCTGAGAGCGGCCGAAACGACGATTGACGTGGTCGGTAATAACCTGGCCAACTCGAACACGGCGGGGTTCAAGTCCTCGACGGCCAGCTTTGCCTCGCAGTTCCTGCAAACCCAAAGCCTCGGTTCGGCGCCCACGGATAGCAACGGCGGTACCAACACGCGTCAGCTTGGTTTGGGTACGATGGTTGCCGACATCACGCCGAATTTCAACCAGGGCACGATCGAGATCAGTGCCAATCCTTCCGACATGGCGATTCAGGGTGAAGGGTTCTTCATGGTTGAGAGCCAGGGCGGCGAACAAGCCTACACCCGAAACGGTAACTTCAAGATGAACTCCGAGAACCAGTTGGTCACCGTTACCGGTAACCGCCTGTTGGGCTGGGGCGTCGACGACCAGTTCGATATCCAGGAAGTGCTGACTACCGTTGAAATCCCGCTAGGCGGCAAGAACGTGGCCCAGCCCACCCAAAACGTATATCTGGAAGGCTCCCTCACGCCGACCGGCGACGTGGCCAACAAGGCCGAAATTCTGGAGTCCAGCGTCTTGGGTGATGCCCAGTACTCGGCTCCCCCCAACACGGCCACGCTCGGACTGAGCCTGCCGCCGAACGTTGTACTGACCGCGGCTACCGGCCAGGCCGGAGCCGGGGCGCTCACCGCGTTGGGAACTTACAACTACCGCGTTGTGTTTAGCGACGACCCGTTGCCGCCGCCTCCTCAGCTAGTGGATACCGAAGGGCCGGCCTCGGCCGCGATAGGTCCGGTAACGCTCGGGGCCGGCGAAAACGAGATCCTCCTGAACAACGTTCCCGTCGACGCCGGCGGCACGTATTCCACCCGACGACTCTATCGAACCATCGATGGTGGCGCTACCTACCAGTTCGTGGCGGAAATTCCCGACAACGTGACAACCACCTATACCGACGGGGTGTCGGATGCCGTTTGCGCCGCTAGCACCGCGCTCGACGACGATACGATTACCGGCAACTATAGCTACTACGTCACCTTCGCCAACGCACCCGGTGGACCCGGCATCGGCGTGGAAAGCCGCCCGACGTCGGTAATCGGACCGCTCAACGCCGCCAACGCAAGAATTCAATTGCGGGACTTGCCGGTCGATGCCAGTGGCCAATGGTCGGTCAGGCGAATCTATCGCAACCTCGCGACCGACGACAGTGTATTCCACTATGTGGGCGAAATCAGCGACGTCCTTACTGCCAATCTCACATACACCGACAACGCCAGCGACCTGACCATCCAGGCAAACGACCAGCTAGACTTCGACGGTCCCAAGATTACTTCCTCAACACTTCTGACTGACGTTCTACGCCGCGACGGTACCACTTACGATTCGGCCTTTGACATAGGCACCCTGACGTTGACCGGCCGGAAGGGAGGCCGCGAATTAAGCGGCAAGGATCTCGAAATCACTGCGACGAGTACTGTACTCGAAATATTGAGTTTCATGGAAGAAGCCTTCGGTATCGTGAAGCCACCCGGCCCCGACGCCGCCAACCCCGTCCCCGGCGACATCTCCGGAGTCAACCCGGGCGGGAGCGTATTAACTAGCGGGAAGATCCGACTGGTGGGTAATAACGGCACGGCTAACGAACTGGATATCGGGCTCTCGGCAATGCAGCTAACGACCGCCACGGGCACGGATTCCACCAACGTTGCTTTCGGATCAATTCAATCAGCGGTCGGTGAAAGCACCGTGGCCGACTTTATCGCCTACGATTCGTTGGGTATCCCCCTGGATGTTCGCCTTACCAGCGTGCTGGAATCGCGAACCAGCACAAGTACCACCTACCGCTGGTTCGCCGATTCGGCCGATAACGATCCCCTTGCGGGAGTGGAGATCAACGTTGGTACCGGGCTGATAACCTTCGACGGAGAAGGTAACTTCATTTCAAGCACCGAAGAGACCGTCTCCGTCGACCGGCGAAATGTCTCGTCGGCCTCGCCGTTGGAGTTCGAGTTGGACTTCGCTAGCCTGAGCGGGCTGGCCGCCGAGAAAGCCACGATGGCCGTTTCGCGTCAAGACGGCTCCGCGCCCGGTGTTCTGACCAGCTTTATCGTGAGTGAAAACGGGGCGATCCGCGGCGTTTTCAGTAACGGTGTTACCCGCGACCTGGGACAGATCCGCCTGGTTCGTTTCGCCAACTCCGCCGGGTTGGTTCAACAGGGCGAAAACCTGTTCTCCGCCGGCGTGAACTCCGGTTTGCCGGTCGAAGGCAATCCGGGTGAACAGGGAATCGGCACGCTGATTGCCGGGGCAATCGAACTGTCGAATACCGACATCGGTAGCAACCTGATCGACCTGATCCTGGCCTCGACCATGTATCGCGGCAACAGCCGGGTGATTTCCACTGCCCAACAGATGCTCGATGAATTGCTGAACATGCGCCGCTAGGTGGAAAGATGAAGATGTAATTTGGCGGATGACGACCGGAAACCGCGACGTGAGATCCCGGCAGGCTCGAACCAATGATCAAACTTACTCGATTGGGAGGCGAAGTGTTTCTCCTTAATGCCGATCTGATTCGGTACGTGGAAACACGCCCCGATACGTTTGTTACGCTGACCAATGGAGATCGCGTGGTCGTGCTCGAGTCGATGGACGAAGTGATGCGTCGAACGGTGGCCTACCAACAGACGAAACATCTGGTCCCGCCACCCGATTACCACGTGTCGCGGATAACTCCGCGCGCGGGTGCGGTTGAGGAAACGTAAGCCATGGATATTGCCAGCATAATAGGCATGATTGCGGGGATCGCCTGCCTGGTGATCGCCATCGCGATTGCGCCCGGGGCTTCCTTCGGTGCGTTCCTCGATTATCCCTCGATGATGGTCGTTATCGGCGGGGCGATTTCGGCCGTGCTGATCTCCTTCCCCTTGAAGAGTTTTCTCAGCACTGCCCGCGTTGCCAAAAACGTCTTCTTCAACCGGCAGGAAAGCGTCACCGAGTTGATCGAACAGGTCGTTTCGCTGGCGGAAACCGCCCGACGTGACGGACTGCTCGCACTGGAGAACCGGGTGGACGAAATCTCCAACCCATTCGTCATTCTTGGAGTCCAGATGGCCGTCGACGGCACTCGACCGGAGACGATTGAAAGCATCATGCGAACCGAGATGGACGCCGTCGCCACGCGCCATCGCAACGGAAAGAACGTTCTAGACCAAATGGGGCGATTCGCGCCCGCCTTCGGCATGATCGGAACGTTGATGGGCTTGATTATCATGCTGGGTAACATGGATGATCCGGCCGCCATCGGGCCGGGCATGGCCGTCGCACTAATCACCACGCTATACGGGGCGATCTTCTCTAATCTGTTCTGCCTGCCCTTCGCCGAAAAACTCGGCTTCATCCATCGGCACGAACTCTTGGCCATGGAAATTATCGTTCGAGGCATCATGGGAATTCAGTCGGGCGATAATCCCCGCGTGATCGAACAGAAACTAAACACTTTCGTACCGCCGCACCAAAGGGCCGGATCGCAAGAGGCCGCCTGAGCGGATTGCCACCCGGCTCGCCATTAGCCCCGACTATCAACTATCAACTACTAACTATCAACTACTAACCAATGTCGATCGAAGAAGAAGAACAAGCTGGGATTCCGGAATGGGTCGTCACCTTCGGCGACATGATGTCTCTGCTTCTAACCTTTTTCATCATGCTGGTTTCGATGAGCGAAATCAAGGACGAGCAGAAATACCAGGCCATGCTGGAGTCAATGCGCCGCCGCTTCGGACACGATTCGGCGATGGCCTCCTTAATGCCCGGCTCGATGAGCCAAGCGAGAAACTCTGCCCTGAGCAAAATGGCCGTAATGGGGCGTTCGCGACGTGTCGACACCATGCGCGGCGGCGACAAAGTCCGTGCGCCAGTCGGCGAGAATCCACGCGTGCAAAGCCTCCGGCCGGCCGCCGATCCGACCTTGGGCGGAGTACTCGTTTTCCCGGAAGGAACGAGCACGCTCTCCGAAAAACACAAGAAAATCCTGCGGAACACGGCCCGAGAAATTGGTGGAAAACCCCAGAAAATCGAAATACGCGGGCATACGTCCAATCGGTCTCTGCCACCGGATACCCCCTACCGTGACCACTGGGAGCTAGCCTATGCCAGATGCGTGAAAGTCAAGGATTTCCTAGTGAAACTTGGGATAGACCCAAAAAGACTACGAATCAGCGTAGCGGCGGAAAACGAGCCACTATATGTGTCCGGTGACCGATTGTTACTAAAAAAGAACCCCCGTGTAGAGGTGTTCATGCTGGATGAAATCGCCAGCGATCTGGTGGGAACGGCCGCCGAGAAGGCAAAAAAATTCTCTTCCGGAGAATCACCCTAAATTGGGCTATATTTCGATAAGGCGTGATGGTCGTGCGAGCTAAGGACCGCGCGATCAATAGGTGTCGCATTGTTGCCTTTCGCTCCGCGAAAGTAGCGGTCTTTCGCGGAGCGAAAGGCGACACTCGGTTCCGCGCCAATCCTAAGTGAATTGTTACGAGTGCAAAAATGGCTGAACAGACTCCAATAGACAATCCCGACGCTGCCGGTGAAGAAATGTCCGAACAGAGCGGCAGATCGCTGCTCGGTAAGATCAAGGTGTTGCTATTCGTGGGGGGCGTGGTCGTTGTCGAGTGCTTGATGGCGTACCTGTACCTCCCAGCGGCGGCCGAAACGGCCGCAATAGCCTTAGCGCAACAGAGATTGCCGGAAGACCAGCAGTTGGATGAGCCCGATCCGGCCGGTCGAGTGGAAATCGACCTGGGTGAGTTCAGCGTTACCGCCTTCCAACCCGTCTCGAACAGCACGCTTCGGATTGACTTCCACCTATTCGGCACGGTGGCCCTGGAGGACGAGAGTGAAATCGTCACGCAGATGGAAGACAACCAGCACCGGTTTCGCGAACAGGTGCTTGTCATAGTCCGCAGCGCCGGCATTGCTGACCTAAATGATCCCGGGTTGGGGTTGATCAAAAGGAAGATTTTAGAGAGAAGTAACAGACTCTTCGGTGACAGAATCTCCGGAAAGATGCCGCTACAGAACATCATATTCAGCGATTATTCCCTTATCGAACAGTAGCTGGCCGCGGTCGCTAGCAGTGCCGGCAAGATGCGCAAGTGTGCGTCTGTCAAGCACTTACGGCGTGAGCGATAACGGCGGCAGGAATGGATTCCAATGGCTGACGACCAGAACATTGTTAACCAGGACGAAATCGAGTTGCTCCTGCGCGGCCAAGCCGGCGGTGGGGGCACGGAAACCCCGGCCACGCCGAGCGAACCGGACCCCGGACAGGCTGTCGGACAGGCCACTCCGGGCGAAACCGAGGCAGGTTTGATGTCTCAGGATCATATCGACGCGATTCTCGGCAAGGCCGCCGACTCGGCGTCCGCCTCCGAAATGCCCCCACCCGCCTCGGCGCCCCAGCCCGCGCGCGCGGCAGGGGCCGCGACATCGGAGGCCGGCGAAGGGGAGAGTCTGGCCCAGCGCGACATCGAGTACCTGCTGAACAAGGCCGAAGCGGCACTGGAGTCGATTCAAACGGGTGTCGACGGTGATCCGCCCATGGGAGTGGCCCATTTCCGCCTGGAAGACTTTGCCGGCGCTCCGGCCTCCACGGAAAACACCACGCTCGATCTGATTCGCGACGTCGACTTGGACCTGAGGATCGAACTGGGCCGAACCCATATGTATATCGAGGACGTTTTGAGGATTGGTCGCGGATCGGTCGTTCCGCTGGATAAGCTGGCCGGCGACCCGGTTGACGTCTACGTCAACGGGCGTCTGATCGCCCGCGGCGAAGTGCTGGTGCTCAACGACAACTTCTGTGTCCGCGTTACCGAACTAATCGCCGGAGTCAACGTCGCCTAGACCGACGGGTCGGGGCATGCCCCGGCCCGCGTATTCACGCAACGGATTGCAAAAGCGGTGGGAGAATCACCCACCTCGTTTATCGGCCAAACAGCCGGGTCGACATCAACAAAAACCGTAATAACCGCGGGGAAGTGCAAGGATGCCTTCAAGCGCAAGATTCGTCGGGTTGGCGATCATCGGGATGAGCCCCATCTGGGTTTGTCCGGCCTGTCTGCTCGCACAGGCGGTCTCGTCTGGCGAAGCAGCCTATCGGCCGGGCGACTATCGTCCGGTCGACATACGGGCGCCGGGGGAAGCCCGCTTCGTTCGACAGGCCGTTCCGCCCGTATCCCAAGAGTTCGCCCCGCCCATGCCCCGGGAGCCCATGCCCCAGGGGGTCGTGCCGGCCGGGTTCCAAACGCCGGTGCGGTCGGGCGATCGGACGGAAAGCCAAGCGGCGGAAACGGCGACCGGCGGACGTACGCTTCCACCTCGCCGCCAAGGGGGTGGTCTGCCGCTGACGGGTCCCAATTCCGTGCGACCAAAGGGCGGCGGCGGTCATATCGGCGGACTGCCCTCGCTCGTTACGGCGGGAAGCAGCCTGGCCGTGGTCTTGGGATTATTCTTCGTGTTCGCCTGGGTGATGCGTCGCGCCACGCCCGGCGGCCTGGCGCTCTTGTCCAACGAAGTGGTCGAGGTCCTCGGACGAGCGCCCTTGGCGGCCCGCCAGCAGGTTCATCTAGTCCGCTTGGGGAACAAGCTGCTACTGGTCTCGGTATCGCAGGCCGGGGTCGAAACGTTAAGCGAGGTAACCGATCCGGAAGAGGTGGATCGACTGGCGGGTATCTGCCGGCAGTCTCATCCGGGTAGCAGCACGGAAGCGTTTCGCCAGGTGTTTCAGAGTTTTAGAGGAGATCGCACGGATGCCTGAACCGAGGAGCAAAAGTGTCGCTGGGGCCGAGGCTTTGGCGGTCTGGCGCGACAGCCGATCGCGACGCCTGCTTGCCTGGGCGTTTGTGGTTCTGGCCGCCCTGAGCCTGCTCGCGCCGGCAACCGCCCAAGACGCCGCCGAGACGTCCCCGCCAAACGCATCGCAATTGAATACATCGCAGCCGAGTGAACCACGGTTGAACGAGCCGCTGTCGATCGAACTGCCCGAAGGGTTGGCTGGTGGTCCGCGGGCGTGGAGCAGTCCGGCCGGTCTGAGTTCGACCATCCAGGTGATG
>CAZDHN010000290.1:0-7976 GCA_964505115.1 uncultured Planctomycetaceae bacterium | reverse complement strand
GGCCACCGGCGGCGACGATCACATCGTGCGAATCTGGAACGCCGAAGACGGAACGCTGGTTCGGCAGTTGACCGGCCACACCGACTGGGTTCGCGGCACCGTGTTCAGCCCCGACGGCCGCTTGCTGGCCAGTGCGGGCAACGATCGCCGGATCATGCTCTGGGAGGTGTCGATCGATCGGCCAATGCGGGCGATTGCGAGTCCCGACAAGGTGATGCAAACGCTCGTGTTCAGCCCCGACGGCTCGATGCTGGCGGCGGCCGGCTTCGAGGACAAAGTTCGGATCTACGAGGGCAACTCGGGCGAGTTGATTCACGAACTCGAAGCACCCGGCCGCGACATTCGCGCCTTGGTTTTCTCACCCGACGGAAACCAACTGGCGGCGGCCGGCCGCGAGGGTCGCATCCGGCTCTGGAACGTCTCAACCGGCAAGCCGCTCCGCGATTTGGACGCGCACCGTCGCCGCGTTTCGGCTTTGGCCTATTCGCCCGACGGAAAGCAATTGGCTTCCGCCGGCGAAGAGCGAAACGTCCGCTTTTGGAATACGGCAACCGGCGAGGCGTCGGGAGTGCTTCCGAGTCGGCCGGGTAGGGTGCTGGCCTTGCAGTATTGCGGCCCGAAACGCCTGGCCGTCGGCGGAACCGACAACATCATCCGCATCTGGGAACTCGGCGCCGACAACGAAAACTGTCGGCTGGTCGGTCATACCGGATCGATAACCGCGCTTGCCTGGAATCCCCAGAACGGCGTTCTGATTTCCGGCAGCTTCGATACAACGGTTCGCATGTGGCATCTACCACGGGGCAGCACTGAAAAAATTTCACGGACGGTCCCCGCACCCGTAGGGGAAGACTGACCCGACATTCGCATCTACATGGAGGTAGTTCGTGGACCTGTTACGCAAACTACATCAACGTCATAGCCGCTACCAGCGTCTTCGCCGCCAACGAGCTTCAATCAACGTCGCCACCACGAGCAGTTCGATGCGACTCTGCCGCTTCGAACTGATGGAGCCGCGTCGACTGTTGGCCGCCGACTTTCTGCCCCTGCAAATCGGGGCCGTCTACCTCGAAGACGCCAGCAGTCACGACGAGGCATCCAGTCTCACGATGCCCGACGGCTCCCAGGCGGAAATAGCCGATCTGATCGAAATCACCTGGCAGGGTGGCGCGCCCGGTACGCAGTTGACCGAACTGACCATCGACACCGACAAAGTCGGTGACGGATTAACCATCGGCGACGTCTTCTTCGATACCCAAGCCGGCACGCCGGGAGCGTTCGACCACCTCGGGCTCTCGATCCTTGAGAATAACGGCTTCGATGTGACCAGCCTGTCGGTCGACGACGGCGGCACGCTGCTGACGATTCAGTTCTCGGGCTTCGAGGCCGGCGAGAAGCTCGTGCTGACGGTCGACGTCGACGAGCAGGGCTTCTTCAGCTCCAACGCCGTGGCCGAGGGCAACGAGTTCGAAGGGTCCGAGATGAGCGCCATCTTCGAGGCTCCTCACTACTACACGGCCAGCGGCAGCGACATTTTCTTCGACTATTACGACATTTCGGCCTCGGGGCTCGATTTGCCGCCCGACCCCTACGTGCCACCCAGCAAATACATGCCGCTGGAGTCCGAGCCGGGGCCGGTCTACACGGCGGCCGCAATCTTCCCCGTGCCGCAAACACCGCTGCCGATCAGCCTGGCAGGCAGCGTCTTCATCGATCTCGACATGGACAACGTCCACGACACGGACGAGCCGGGGATCGGCGGCGTCACGGTCACGTTGTACGATTCAAGCGGCCTGAGTTGGACGAAGCAGACCGAAAGCGACGGCTCCTACCAATTCGACAACCTGCTGCCCGAAACTTACCACGTCATCGAAAGCCAGCCCAGCGGCTACGAGAGCGTGGGCGCCATTGCCGGCACGGTCGACAATGTGACTCGCGGCCTGGTTACCAGCGTGGATTCCCTCGGCCAGATCGAGCTATTCGGCGGGGAGCAGAGCGTCGACAACGACTTCGGCGAGATTGTGCCCAGCAGCATCAGCGGCCGAGTACATGCCGACGAAGACATGGATTTCGTCTACGACAAGGGCGAGGAGTTGCTCGCGGGCGTCACGATCCGGCTATTGGATTCCTCGGGCAATGAGATAGCAACCACCAAAACCGACTTGGCCGGCGAGTACATCTTCAGCGGACTGTTGCCGGGCAGCTATGCGGTCGAAGAGGTTCATCCCCAGGGATACCTCGACGCTCGCGACTACGTCGGTTCGGCCGGCGGAGCATTGCAGGACCCCGATTCGATCATCGAGATCCCCATCGTTTCCGGCACCACGGCGGTCCGCTACGACTTCGTCGAGGTGAGTCCGGCGCGGATTTGCGGTTACGTCTTCGTCGACGAAAACGGCAACGGCGTTCGCGATCCGGAAGAGCCGGGCATTAACGGCGTCGAGTTGATCCTCTTGGACGCCGACGGCAACCCGACCGGAAAAACGGCAACCAGCGGCGACATCGGCCCCGACGGACTCTACTGCTTCGGCGACCTCTGGCCGGGTGAGTACGGCGTCAGAGAAATTCATCCGGACGGGTATATCGACGGTATCGACGAGGAGGGCAGCGCCGGCGGAACGGCCCACAACCCGGGCGACCTGATTACCGGGGCTATCCTGCCGCCCGGAGTCCACGGAACCGACTACAACTTCGGCGAACTGTTGCCGGCCAGCATCGCCGGACGGATTCATGCCGATATCATCCGCAACTGCGAGGTCGACCCGGGCGAACCGCTACTGGCCGGCGTAACCGTCTATCTGCTGGACGCCGTCGGCAATCGGATCGGCTCGACCGAAACGAACGAGAAGGGCGAGTACCTCTTCAAAAATCTGGTCCCGGGCACCTACGGCGTGCATGAAATGCAGCCCGAAGAGTACTTGGACGGCCCGGACCATGTCGGAACGGCCGGCGGCCAGGTTGCCCGAAACGACGTCGTCATGGGAGCCGTGCTCGGCTCTGGCGTGGACGCGACCGGCTACAATTTCTGCGAGTTGGTGCCGGCCAGCATATCGGGTTATGTGTTTCAGGACGGCGCCCCGATCATAATCCTGGCCGGCGCGGAAATACCCGACCCGGCAACCGTCCGCGACGGCAAACTCACCGACGACGATACACCCATTGCCGACGTCGTGCTGCAATTGGGCGACGGCAGCGGGGCGCCCATCCTCGACGAAAACGGCGACCCGATTGTCACCGCAACCGATTCCAACGGGTACTACGAGTTCAATCGGCTGGAGCCGGGCCTATACACGGTGATCGAGGTCCATCCGACGGCGTACCTCGACAGCATCGACACGCCGGGTACCGTTGGCGGCATCGCCGTCAACCCGCACCAGAACATCTCGGACTTCATACTCAGCCAATTGGCGATCGACCCTAAGGCCGACGCGATCATACGCATACCGATAAATCCGGGTGATTCGGCCGGATCGTATAACTTCAGCGAGGTGCTGGTGCAGGAGTTGCCGCCTCCTCCGACGCCTAGACCTGATCCCGAGCCCGAGCCCGATCCCGAGCCGGTGTTTTTGTCGCAGGAATTACCCGTCGCGCTGTTCTATCCGCCGCCGGTTACTCCGATGATGCTGCCGCTTTACGGCGGATCGAGTGGACCGACCGGGTATACCTGGCACCTGAGCGTGGTTAATGCCGGTCGGCCGCGACGCGACCGTAGCGACGGGGAAGGCTTGGCCAGCTCGCAAGACTCGCTCTTCGACCCCGTCTCCTGGACCGGGCCCGACATGAACCAGTCGCAATGGGTGATCGCCAACAGCGACGGCATTCCGGCCGGCCAGTATATATTCGGACTACCCGGCGGCATCCCCGTCACTGGCGATTTCGATGGCGACGGACTGACCGAGATCGGCGTGTTCATCGACGGCCAATGGTTCCTCGACCTTAACGGCAACGGCCGCTGGGACAAAGACGATTTTTGGGCCAAGCTGGGAACCGCGGGCGACCTGCCCGTCACCGGCGACTGGGACGGAGACGGCAAGACCGACATCGGCATATACGGTCCCGCCTGGGTGGGTGATCCCAAGGCAATCGCCGCCGAGCCCGGCCTGCCCGACTCCGAGAACGAGCCCACCGGGAAGTTCAAGAACCTGCCACCCGACCCCGACGAGGCTACCGTCGGCTGGCGTACACTCAAGCGGACTTCCCAGGGCAAGCTCCGCAACGATCTGATCGACCACGTCTTCCACTACGGAACGGCCGGCGATTGGCCCGTCTCGGGCGATTGGAACGGCGACGGCATCGCCACCATCGGCGTCTTCCGCAACGGCACCTGGTCGCTGGACGTCGACGGCAACGGCCGCTGGAGCGACGGCGATCAGTCGATCAAGTTGGGCCAAGAGGACGACCTGCCCGTCGTCGGCGATTGGGACGGCGACGGAATCGACCAGTTGGGCGTCTACCGCTCCGGCAAGTGGATTCTGGACACCAACAACGATCACGTCTTCGACGCCCACGACAAGGTCTTCGAGTTGGGTGGTTCCGGCGACCGGCCGATAGTGGGCGATTTCAACGGCGACGGAATCGACGAGCCGGCCGTCTATCACGACGGTAAGCCAGATGCCAACCTCGAGGTGTTCAACCCCACCGACCCCGCCTCCGACACGGTGGCCGGCGTAGTGCGGGAAGCACGCTAGCCCTCGCAATTTCAAACGAAGAAGCCGCGACTAACACTCGCGGCTTTTTTCGTGCTTTTCCACCGAAGTCGGTGTTAGAGCCATGCTTTGGGACCGGCGAGACAACAATTGTCGCCTTTCGCTCCGCGAAAGTGGCGTTCTTTCGCGGAGCGAAAGGCGACAGATTTCCTCGTTCCCACGCTTTGCGGGGGAACGCCACGTTGCGACGGTTCGGTGCACATGATCAGCTACGCCATCGACCGAGCCGTGTTCAACTGCCTCGGCCACCGTAGCGACCACCAACCGCTCGACGCAAGCAAGTTCTAAAGCCGCGGGCGGCAAGTAGTTCTTCCGAGTAGCTTGCTTGCGTCAGCCACGGCGTTGGGTGCCACTGCTGGCTTGCCCAGCAGTGCGAAGCACAACTTCCCGCAAAAACACTGCTGGACAAGCCAGCAGTGGCACCCAACAACCACCAGTTAAACAGGTGAGCCACTTTCGGATCGTGCCAAAGCAACGAAAAAGCCCGCCTCCGGCGTTGCGGAGACAGGCTTGGCGCTGGTTGCGTTAGCTTCCTGGCCGATTATTCGTCGGCCGCCGGTTTGGTGGGGGCCGGTTTGCTGGGGGCCGGTTCGGAAGAGGAACCGGCTTCGGACTCGCTCTCGGCGCTCATGAAGCTAGCCAGCGTGTCGGGTATCTCCACGCCGCCGATGTCTTTCATCACTTGCATCATGGGCGGCAGGGTTCGGGCCATGTTGTGAAGCCAATTGGCCGTGCTGCTGGTGCCGTTCTTCTCGCCGCCTTCCCAAACCACGACCTTGTCGAACTTGATGTTCGAGATGGCTTTCGCGGAAGCGTCGACCAAGTTGTCGAAGTGCTCGAGCATAAGCATCTGGAAGGCCTGCTGCGAGCCGCCGCAAGCGGTGATGATCCGCTCAAGGCCTTCGCCCTTCTTGGCCAGAATTTCGTATTGGCCGCGGGCTTGGGCTTCCAGCTTGGCGAAAATGGCGGACGCTTCACCCTCGGCCTCGATACGCCGCTTGGCGGCCTCGGCCTCGGCGTCGACCTCGATCCGGGCCTTTTGGGCCTTTGCCGGGGCTTCTAACTCGGCCCGTTGCTTGGCTTCGATCCGCTGCGCCTCGGCCACGGCTGCCTTCGCCCGGGCAAGGTGCTCGGCCTCCATCACGGAGGCCTCGGCCCTGACCTTGCGGGTCTCGCCCATTTCGTATGCCTCGGCCTTCTTCACTTGCAGCGTAGCCTGCGAGGAGGCGATGTCGGCCTTGGAGAGGTTCTCGCCCTCGACGGCTCGGGCGTCGGCGTCGGCTATTCGCACGCGCTTGTCGCGGTCGGCATCGGCAACTTGAGCTTCTCGCTCGAAGATGGCCGACTGCTCGCCGACCTCCTGCTCCTTGTCGAGGTCGGCCACGCGGACGGCCTGTTCACGCATGGCCAGGCGAGTGCCGACCTCGCGGACCTTGTCGGCGTTGGCAACCGAGACGGCCTTTTCGCGTTCGGCCTCGGCCACGCGGATTTCGCCCATCTTCTCGTTGTCGGCCACGTCGCCCCGGGCTTTCTGGATCGCCTCGGAAGCGGCCTTCTGGCCGATAGCCTCGATATAGCCCGACTCGTCCGTTATGTCGGTTATGTTCACGTTGATCAGCACCAGGCCGATCTTCTTCAGTTCCGGCTCGAGCGAGCTGAGGATGTTGCCGAGGAAGATGTCGCGGTCACGGTTGATGTCCTCGATCTGCATCGAGGCGATCACCTGGCGGAGCTGCCCGAAGATGATGTCTTCCGACTGCTTCTGGATCTCGTGATTCGTCAGCCCCAGCAGGCGGATGGCGGCGTTCTGCATCAACTCGGGCGAGGTGCCGACGGCCACGGTGAACACGCTGGGTACGTTGACGCGGATGTTTTCGATCGACAGCGCGCCGCGCAGCGGGATTTCGATCTGCATCGGCTCGAGGCTCAGCCAGTCGTAGTCCTGGATCAAGGGGATCACGAACTTGGCCCCGCCGTGAATGCAGGAGGCCGCCTCGTTTGCGTCGCCCGACTTGCCGAAGATCACCAGGATCCGGTTACTCGGGCATCGCTTGTACTGCCTGGAGAGAAGCGCGATGACCGAGAAGACGCTGACGACCGCCAGCACGACAATCAATGCGACCCAGAAACTGGGGCCAAAATCGAACTGAGCTAGGGGAGGGTTAAACATCATCGTTCCTTTCATCTTCCAATACTGGTTCCACTTCAACGGTGTCCGACGTAATAATATCTACCACAACAACCTTGGTTCCTGGCGAAAGTTCCCGTCCGGATGTCAGAGCGGAATACTCCATGGTCCGGTTCTGCAGGTTGATCTGAATTTTCCCGCTGCCCGACTCTTCGGCCGGGATGGTCGTGTATACGGTGGCGTGCCGTCCGACGGCCCGTTGTATGCGGACGGTACCCTCGGCCTTGAGCAACTTCATGCCACGCATCATCCAGTAGACGGCAAACAAGGCCGCCGTGCCGGCCGCCACGGCCACGAGCAGCGTCTTGCCGAGCGGCATCTCGGCCGAATTGCAGGCCAGCCCAGCCAGTCCGAAGAAGGCCATCGCGGCCAGGATTGTGCGGAAGGAAAGCACGCCGAACATCCAGGAGGACCCGACGTGCTCGGCGTCGAAGTCCGTATCGGCGCCGGCGTCCAGGTCCACGTCCAGGTCGAAGGCCTCGCCACCCAACCCGATCAACGTCAACAGGAACTGAAACACCATGACGGTCCCGCCCACGGTGGCGCAGATCAGGAATACGTAACTCATCGATTGGCCTCCTTGTGTTTCGCCCACACGGCCTCTGGCGTGCAACTCCCCCAAGGGATTGCGATTGCAACTCTCTCAAGGGACTATTCGTCCGTCGCGGCCGAATCTTGAGAGCAGATTGCGGCCACGCCTCAATAATACCAGGATACCCAGCAACCCGACCAATTACCAGCGATTACCGTGACATTGGAGGGGGCAGACGAGAAAAGTGCCCAAAGGCCGTTCACTGCCAGCCGGGGACTGGTCCATTTTTCGGCCGAAATACGTCTTTTGTGAATAAACGATGGCCGAAAATATGGACCTGTCCCCCTCGCGCCACCAAAGGGGACAGGTCTATGTTTTCGGCTTGTAACTCCAGCAAAATGGACAATCAACCGGCCGAAAAATGGACCAGTCCCCAGTGCAAGCGTCAACGCCCCGCGTTCTTCAGAATAAACTCGACGATCGGCGTGGGATCCTGGGAGCGTTTCAGATTTGCGGGAGAGAATGATAGCAAAGCTGGCACTATAGATTG
>CAZDHN010000289.1:0-7985 GCA_964505115.1 uncultured Planctomycetaceae bacterium | reverse complement strand
CCGGTGACCGCCACGTAAGCTCCCTTGTGGGCGGCGAAGTTCTCGCGTCGGGCGATCTCCAGCGAGCGGTCGATCAGGGCGGCATCGTACGGCGCGCACATGTCGGGGAAGCGGGGACCGAGCGAGTCGTCGTTGACGCCGATCAAGGGGTTGCCGTTCATCAGGTTGATGTGGTCCTCGATCACCATGATGTGGCCCTGCCCGTATTGCGGGTTGAGCCCGCCACAGGCGTTCGAGACGATCAGTGTCTTGGCCCCCAGGGCGTTCATCACGCGGACCGGGAAAGTTATCTGCCGGTGCGTGTAGCCCTCGTAGGCGTGGAAACGGCCTTCCATGGCAACGATCGGCACCCCCTCCAGACGCCCGCAAACCAGTTGCCCGGTGTGCCCGACCGAAGTGGAACGCGGGAAATGGGGGAGACTCTCGTAGTCGATCGTGGCCTCGGTCTCGATCTGTTCGGCCAGACTGCCGAGCCCGGTGCCCAGGATGATTCCAAGGCGGGCTTCGGCGGACCCCCGGGCCTCAGTGGACCACTGTTGGCGAATTACGTCGGTAGCCTGCTGAATCTCAGCGGCGAGTTTTTCCATGGATGTCTCGCGTGCTCTGGTTTGCCAGGGTTATTTGCCAAGCGTTGGTGCCGCAATGCTTCCAGCGCGCCGGAAAATCCCGGCCGCTAAAACGAACGGAAACACAACCGTACAAGATGCGCGCGCCACGCGCGGCGGGCACAGCGCGGCTCCCTCGCAAAACGGCCTTGATCATCGCATTGACTACGCGAAGATCAGTGGCCCAGGTTAGAAGTCGTCGTCGAAGCCATCGTCATCATCATCGTCGTCATCGTCTAAGTCATCGTCGTCGTCGAGTTCCTCATCGAAGTCGTCATCGAAGTCGTCATCAAAATCGCCGTCGAAATCGTCGTCGTCGAGATCGTCGTCGAGATCGTCTTCTTGGGCCACGCAGGGGCCGGGTAACGCGAAGGTTGCGTTCGACCAAGTTGCCGGCTGGTCTACCAGTCCGTTAAGCGGTAACCCGGCAGGTTCAATTTCCAATAGCATTGCAGCACCCTCAGCCTACAAGGTAGTCGTTGTATGGAACCAATCGTTGCAGCCATTCTCGCGACGGTTTCCGCGTACACAAAATCCGTGTCACTAGAACCTACGCCCAGTTGTTAGCCAACATCGGCCAATTTGTCAACAAGCATTATTGATAGACTTCAGTTGGTTGTCTATTCGCTATCCCGAATCAATTCGCACTACTAGGGGGGGAGTTGAAATCAGCCCGCGGTGAGAGTGGGAAGCGAAAGACGATCAGATCTGCTCTAAAACGCGAGCCGGTGCCTGAAGCACACGGGAGCCACGGCGTGGAAATGCCGGCGGGTTGGCCTTTCAGCCGACGGATGCCAGCCGCGAAGTTGCCTGAATACCCACAAAAAAAGGGCAGAACTATCCGAAATGAATAGTCCTGCCCAAAACACGGGGGGTGAGAAAGCCATTTTTGAGCGTGCGAACACTAACTCTCGATCAAGCCAGCCCTCGCTCGCACTAAAGCTTAGGTTGTGCCGGAGCGATGTCAATGTAGGGACTTTAGGATAAGCGGGAAAAATGTCTCGGCTAGCCAGATACGCCGGGGAATGCGCCGGAACAGCCGGTTGTAGTGGTAGATTCCCGGGTTGGTTCAAGGGTGGGCAACAGTTAGCCCGGTCGCCTGCGACCGGAACAGGGGCCGGTTTTCGCTACTTCTCCCGTCGCAGGCGACGGGGCTAACACGGCTAGCGCTTGTTACCCGAAAACGTGTCGATTTGAACCATGCTAGCCATCGGCTTTGTCGGTTTGATCGGCGGCTGAGCTCTGGCCGGTGATGGGTATTTGAGTCGGGCCGCTCTTCAGGGCCGTGGTGCCCGGGTCGAGCCGGAGTTGGCGCGAGTCGTCCTTGGCCGTCTCGGGTTCGGTCGTGGTTTTGGCCTTTTCCGCTTCTACAAGCGCGGTCAGATATGCCAGAACCTCGCCATTGTTCGGTTGCAGTTTGTGCCACTCCAGCAGGACCGGCTTGGCGGCATCCAACTGGCCGTTGGAAAGCAAGGTAACCGCCAGCCAGCGGAGGCAGAGTGGATCGCGACAGCCGGCCACGTAGGCGCTTTGCAGGTAGCCGATGGCGGGCAGCCAATCCTTGCGAACCGCCCGGCAGGCTCCTCGAATGACACTGCGAAACGGTTCACGCAAGTCGGCATCCATGGGCAGCAGGTCGGCCGTCCGCAAGGCTTTTTCCGCCCTGGCGTACTTGATGTGCAGGTCGATAATCTGCCGCCGGACGCGGACCGAGGTTTCGTGGCGATCGAGCGCTTCTTCAAGAGCTTGCAGCGCTTCGTCGTCCTTTCCCTGGAGTTGCAAGCCCGTTCCCAGGCAAACGGCCGCCACTTCGGCCACTTCCGAGAGGTGCCAGGTTTGCAGGTCCACTTGGCCGTGTTTGACGGCGGTTTGGAAGGCTCGGGTTGCCAGTTCGATTTGATTTTGTGCCTGCATGTAGTTACCCATTGCCAGCAGCAATTGGGCATCCAGCGGATAGGCTTCCAGCGCTTCCAGGCAGATGGCCCGTTGTTGCCCTGCCATACCCGGCTCGCCGTCGTAAGTGGTAAGCAGCCCGTAATATGCCTCCAGCATTTCGGTCGAGCCCACCTGGCTACTCTCGATGGCTTGCCGAAAGGCCTCGCGAGCTTTCTTCCTGTCATTGAGATTGGCGTGCGCTTCGCCCTCGGCGAGCAACAACCGCGGCGGCTTGTCCCCGTCGGCGGCTTCCCGTTCGATGAGTTTCAGGTTGCGTCGAGCTTCAGTCGCCTTGAGTTGTGCGTCGTGCTGGCTGGCGTACCGCAGTATCCGGCCGGGAGCAATGTCGGTTTTCAATTCGTCCGATGCGTTCGACAGGCAGGGGAATTCGCGGAGGCGACCTTCGTAGCGCAAACCGGCGCTTCTGGCGAACAACCGGGCCTCGGCAATTTGCTCGTTGGAAGCGGTCGGGTCGAGCGACGCCAGTTCGGTCATCAGCAGGTATATCTTCTTTGGGTCGGGCCGCTGGTCGATGAAGCGGCGCACTTCGGGTGCCGAATCGGCGGTTAGCCGTTCTCCCACCTCCAGCCAGAGGACCCAGTCGCCGCTGACCCGATCCAGGCAGGCGTTTCGGGCGGCCGAGAAATCGTCGGTCCACGCATTGGAAAATACCTTGGCACCGAGTCGCTCGGCGACGGGTGCCGTCTGGTCGGTCGAGCCGGTGTCGAGAACGACGATTTCGTCGGCGATCGGCCGAACGCTTTCGATCGTCTCGGCCAGCCCGTTCTGCTCGTCACGGACGATCATCGCCACCGAGAGTCGGGGGCCTTGCGATGAATTTTGGGGAGTAGCCATTTCGCCCTCCTTGGCCAAACGGATGCTTTTACTACACGCGACCACAAACTGCGATTTTACCACTATCACATGACAGACGAAACCGCGGTTTTCGACCGTGCAGCGTATGGAATACCACTGTTCAACGTCGCCGGTAATTTGACGACTATCCCGGAACCGCGCCAAGCGTATCCAGACTGCCGATAAGTGTACCCCGGACGGGCGATAGCTCAAACAGCGGTTTCTTGATCGACGCATAATCGACCCGGGCTTCGCTAGCCGCCCCGCGATCTTCCTCCCCCCCCTTTTTTGGGTCGCGGGCAATATTTATTGACACGGCCGCTCCACTTGGTAGACTGGCACATAGCGACGGGGGGTGCTTCCGTCGCCGACAGTGAATATGGGCACGAAAGCGGGTTAAACCGGCTTGAAGCCTGGAGATGCGATTGCACGACAGCAAGGGGTCGCATACACCGTTGGTGGCAAGTCGAACTGGCTTGCCGCGGTTGCGGATACTCTGCACGGGCAGTCGCCCGGCACGCGTGAGCACTCAACGGGTTAGCAGCCTGTTGCACACGGGTGCCACTGCTGGCTTGTCCAGCAGTGCGAAGCACAAATCCCGCGAAAACACGGCTGGGCGAGCCAGCAGTGGCCCCCGGCCCTTGCACGGTTTTACCCTGGTTGAGCTATTGGTGGTCATTACGATCATCGGCATTCTAATCGCGATGTTGCTGCCGGCGGTGCAATCGGCGCAGGAGGCGGCTCGGCGGACCCGTTGCGCCAATAACCTCAAGCAGCTTGGCATTGCCTTGCAAGCCTATCACGACGCCAAAGGTTCGCTGCCGATGGGCTATTGGGCAAAGTCGGACAGCATAACTGAGCCGTGGCCCAACTGGCCGAGAGTCGAAAGCCACGGAAACGCGTTGCATCAGATCCTGCCGTTCATCGAGCAGCAGGCGATTTACGACGACCTCTACGACGTGGAGGACAAGTACCCCGACTATAATCCGACGGGGGACTACAAGTATCCGCCAGGGGACTTCAGGAATCCGTATGGGTCCGACATGATCGAGCGCCATCCCGAGTTCGGTCGCATCCGCAGGTACCGCATCTCGCTGTTCGTATGCCCCAGCGACGACTCCCGCCGGGTGAACTCGTACGGTTACGGTTTGTCCAGCTATGCGGGCTCGTGCGGGCCGAGTCCTATCTCGAATAAAGGGCGCGAGCGAGAACCACCCTGTTTATGCTACGATGGGCTGCTCTTCAACGAACTCTACAAGACGAGAGTGCCCGTGCCCAACGGCTTCAAGCACAACCGGTACTCCCGGAACGGCCCATTTGGCGGGCACAACTCCAAGCAAGACCCGCGGCAGCCGGCCATCAAGTTCGCGAGGATTCGCGACGGGCTGTCGAACACGATATTCATTGGCGAGATGCGAGCGCTCTGCACGGGCTCGGCCCGAAGCGGTTGGGCCTGCTCGACAAACGGTTTCGGTTATATCAGAACGACCGTTCCCATTAACTACGACACCTGCGGCCACAGTTCGATCTGGAGAGACGTCAACGGCTGCCGAACAACCTGCAATGGGAACGTGATCTACGGGTTCAAATCATGTCATCCGGGCGGGGCCCAATTCCTCTTTGGCGACGGCTCGGTTAGTTTTCTATCGGAAGCAATCGACGGCTGGTCGTACCAGGCCCTCGGTGGTGTTGCCGACCAGCAGCCGGCCCCCTCGCATTGAATGAGCTTTGAGCAGTGAGCGATGAGCGATGAGCGATGAGCTATGAGCAGTGAGCTATGAGCTATGAGCCAAGGAAGAACGTGGCTTGCAAAAGGCTCACTACCCACTATCCACTATCCACTGCTCAAAGCTCACTGCTCAAAGCTCACTGCTCAAAGCTCAAGGCACTCTCATGCAACATAAGACACTCTTGCTTCACGCCCTGTTGTCATTTCTCGTCGTTTTGCCGCTGGGATGCGGCGAACCGGATATAGTTCGCTGCGGCGGCCTGGTTACGCTGGACGGAAAGCCGCTGGAAAAGGCCGCCGTGATGTTCAGTCCCACCGACGGCCGACGTCCGGCAACCGGCAAGACCGACGCGAATGGCCGCTTCAAGCTGACGACGTTCAAGCCGGACGACGGGGCCCTGACAGGCGAGCATAAGGTGAGCGTCATGGCAATCGAGCCGGTGATCCCCAAATCGATGTCGGGAAGCGCCGGCGGGGGCGGGGGCGACGAGCCGGAGATGATTATCGACGACGAATCCAATCAAGCCACCATCAAGTGGCTCGCTCCCCGGAAGTACAGCCGCCGGGAGACCTCCGGGCTGTCGGCCACCGTCGGCAGCGGCCAGAATGATTTCACGTTCGAGCTTACATCCAAATAGTGCGAGTCGCACATGACTGTAGCGTGCGCGGCGTTGTATATCACGGCAAAAACGGCGAAATGACCGCTACAGAGATCGGCTACTCGCTCTAGCCGGGCTACCGCTTGCTGCTGAGCCGGAAATCGGCGCTCTCGGTGCCGGCCTCGGGGACGTTGAAGGTGATGTCCGACTTGGTCGGATCGCAGTATCGCCCGGGAATCACCTGGCCCGGTATCGTGACGCCCGTCTCGTCACCCGCGGCAATGGCCATGGCTTCGAATTGGGGCAAATCCATTCCCGACTCGGGATCGTCGCTAATCTGGCTGTTTACAACCTTGCTGAAGTAGACTTTGTTCTCACCCGGCACGGCCCCCTGGACCAAGACGTACGTTCCATCGGTCAGCGTCTTTCCCGAGCCGGCGTGTTTTTCGGTGTGGAAGTTAACCTTGACTCCGTCCAGCGGCTTTCCGTCGAGATAGACGGTTCCGGCCACGTTGACCGTCTTCAAGTCGCTCGACTTCCCACAGCCCGCGATCACGCTTAATACGAGAACTCCAACGGCAAGGCGTCCAATCATTGCGTCCACTGCGATTAGTCCTCCTGGAAAATGAGGGACGAGGGGTTGGGGGCGAGGGACGAGTAGCAGACCATCGCGCCAGCGTTCCTTTCTCGTCCCTAATCCCTAATCCCTAATCCCTGGCCCCTGGCCCCTATCAATACTGTCCTACCGGCTCGCCGTCGTGAATATAGTTTAGCCGGCAGAAGGTCGGGTAATCCATGGCCTCGGAGAGAAACTTCACCGACCCGTCGGCGAAGACGAATTGGGCCCCGCCGGGATGCGTGCTATTGAACACCCAGGCATAGGTTTTGCCATCCGCGCGGCCGTCGTAAGGAACGTTGATGTGGTATCTTTGGGCGTCTACCGGATCGTAATTTGTCATCACCGTGGCGCTGGAACGCGTGTAGACTCTACCGTGGCAGCAGGTGTGGGATCCGTTCAGTCCCCAGGGCCCGTAGACGGTGGATGTCTTGTGCCGGCCGCCAACGGCTTCGCCAACGGCGATCGAGTTGCTGGTGCCGTCGGTGATATAGGCGATGTCGGCGGCCCCGTTGTTGCCGAACATGCCTTGTCGGATATCGTAGCCGTACCAGTCGTAGGGTCCGTTGTAGTCGGTATAGGCCCCGGCGGCGAACAGGTAGTTGGTTCGGTAGGTTTTCCGCCGGCTGTAGTGGTTAGTCTCTTCGTCCGGGTGGTAGTCGTACGGCTGTTCCTTTCGTGTCGGCGCCGAGGGACATTGCAGCATTTCCAAACGCGTGCCGTAGTACGGGGCGTTGATTGTGTCGTTACCCAGCACTTCAATCTGAGCTCTGGGATTCGAGCAACTTGAGCAAGCGTTGAAGTTGTATTTGTCGTGCAGTGCCGTTTGCTCCATATAGGGCAGCAGCATGGCCCAGCCGGTCGTGTTCAAGATGCCTTCCGGATACGGGTGCTCGGGTCTCGACTTCGAGTCGTAATTGTGTTTATACCGTCCCGAGTTGAGCAAGGCGGGCGGGAAGGTCTGGTGCCCGGTATGGTAGTTCATCAGTGCCAGGCCGATCTGCTTGAGGTTGTTGGCACATTGGGTTCGCCTGGCCGCCTCGCGCGCCGCCTGCACGGCCGGAAGCAACAAGCCTATCAAGATGCCGATGATCGTGATCACCACCAGCAACTCAACCAGGGTAAAACCGAGCGTCTTCACCCTCTTGTGCACATGCCGCGAGGCACGATTTGTTACGCCCTTGAATGCCATTTTTCAATCCAAATGTTGTGACAAATGAACCTGGACCTGTCCACTTTCGTGACGCCACGTAGACACCTAACCTTGAGTTTAGCAACGACTGCCATTAACGCAAGGCTTTCTTGCCCCCCTCGCTAGTGGATTAACCCTCTGAAGTGTGATTTTCTGCGTCAAAACCGCCTGTAATCCTTCCGCGACGGCTCATTTCCCCCCAAAAGCGCACCGGCCTTGGCTCCTTCCCGTGTTCCGACCATGCCATGCGATGTTAAACCGGGGAAGAAACGGCAAGTTTCCCGCGTGTAGCGGTTGTACCTAGGGTAGGGGTCATGCCTAATGTTTGTGTAATGCCGATTCCGATGTCTTTGAACACCCAAGGGGCCGGCGATCAATTCACAATTTAGCGGGCGGGCAAGCCCCAATACCGTTGAATTAGTCGCAAGTAGTTCGTATGCAACGAGTTATCGGA
>CAZDHN010000288.1:0-7989 GCA_964505115.1 uncultured Planctomycetaceae bacterium | reverse complement strand
AGGGAAATACAAAGACCGGCAGTGTACCAAACATCGTGCTAATACTTACCGACGACCAGGGCTATGGCGATTTGGGCTGCCACGGAAACACCGTCATCAACACGCCCATGCTCGATCGGCTCTATCATCAGAGTATTCGGCTTACTGATTTCCACGTCGATCCGACCTGCTCGCCAACCCGATCGGCATTGCTTACCGGTCGCTATTCGTGTCGGACGGGCGTATGGCACACGATCATGGGCCGGTCGATTCTCCGGCGCGACGAGGTCACCTTTGGCGATCTGTTCTCGGCGGCCGGTTACCGGACGGGCGTTTTTGGCAAGTGGCACCTGGGCGACAACTATCCATACCGGGCGACGGATCGCGGCTTCGGCGAATCGTTGGTACACGGCGGGGGCGGCATCACGCAAACGCCCGACTACTGGGGCAACAGCTATTTCAATCCGGTGCTGTATCACAACGGCAAGCCGGTGAGGACGAACGGCTACTGCACCGATGTCTTCTTCGGTGGCGCGATCAAGTTCATCGAAGAGAACCGCGAGCGGCCGTTCTTTGTGTATCTACCCACCAACGTGCCGCACAGCCCGTTGCAGGTCGATCCGTCCTACGCCAAGCCCTACCTCGCCGCCGGCGTGCCGCAAAGGGTGGCCGACTTCTACGGCATGTTGGCCAATTTCGATGAGAACATGGGCCGGCTGCTGAAGAAGCTCGACGAGTTGAAGCTGGCCGATAACACGATCCTGATCTTTATGACCGACAACGGCACGGCGGGCGGTGCCTATAACGCGGGGATGCGGGGAAGGAAGGGGTCGCAGTACGACGGCGGCCATCGCGTGCCCTGTTTCATCCGTTGGCCGGCCAAGTTTAAGCCGGGTAAGGACATCGGCCGGCTGACCGCCCATGTCGACATCCTGCCCACGCTGCTCGACCTCTGCAACATCGCCACGCCGGAAGAGCTTGAACTGGACGGAATGAGCCTGCGGCCTCTGCTGGTTACCGAGGGCGAGGCCTTGCCCGACCGGACGCTATTCGTGCAGTCGCACCGCATCGAGAACCCCGAGCCGTGGCGCAAGTCGGCCGTAATGACCGACCGTTTCCGGCTGATCGACGGCAAGGAGCTTTACGACATGCGGACCGATCCGGGCCAGAAGACGGACATCGCCCCGGACAACCCGGACATCGTCAACATAATGCGTCGTGACTACGAGCTCTGGTACAAGGATGTCTCGGGCCGCTTCGACGAGTACACGGAGATCGTGCTCGGCTCGCCGAAGGAGAATCCCACCACGTTAACTTGTCACGACTGGCACGGCCCCAAGGTGCCTTGGAACCAGGGGCATATCGCCAGTCGCTTGGAGGCGAACGGGTTTTGGGCGGTCGAGGTCGAGCGGCCCGGCCGCTACGAGTTCACGCTCCGCGAGCGCCCCGCCGTTGCGAAGCATCCGCTCCCACCCGGCGCCGCCCGGCTGAAGATCGGCCAGATCGAGAAGTTCCAGGCGATCCAAGCCGGCTCGACCGGCGTACGGTTCCTCGTCGATCTTCCGGCCGGCAAGACGAAGATGCAGACCTGGCTGGCCGAAAAGGGCGGTGCCGTCCGCGGCGCGTACTTTGTCGACGTGAAGTACCTCGGCAAGTAGGTCCGACGCCGCCCGACCGCGCGGAAGAACGCATCTCGGATGATGCTAATAGGCGGCGCCGTTGTAGCCATTCCACAACATTCTTCCGGGTAGTGCCGGACAAATGCGCCAAAATCCAGGCGCATAGGCCGCGAAATACCGGCTCTGGCGGTTGTTTCGTATTTGGCACGCAGCGTGCTTCTAGCCTAACTCGGGATCGCGGTGAATTGCGCCGCGCGGGATGGAATACCGAGAGCTTGGGAGGAATGGCGGATGAGGATGCGTGGCGTAAAGGTATTCGATGCGGTGTCGCTCAGCAGGCAACTCGATTGGCTTATTGTCCCGGCACATCAATGCCGCGACGAGCACGACGAGCAGCGTCTGATCGCAGCTCACTTCCGCTTGCCACACGAGCCCTGGCAGCCCTACCAGGCGTTTGTTCACCCAGTCGTCATCCAGCGCAGCCGTCGCCGCGTGCTCTTCCGCCAGGAATCCGGCCTGGAACTCTAGTGATCTGTATCAGCCACGGTGATGGGTGCCACTGGCGTCTCGCCAGTGCAATACAGCCCGGGGCTTGCTCGCTATTGTTCCAGAAGATCGCCGGGCGTATGTGCGGGTTCTCGCTTGTGCGGCCACGAATCGACTGACGCGAAATAGGCTCTGGAAACACCAACGAACAAGCTCCGGGCTAATCAACACTGGCGAGACGCCAGTGGCACCCTGCAACCACCCGTCAAACGGGATGTGACAGACCCGTGACGAATCTGCACCGCGCGGAGCGTGATGAGTACAAAACACTTGACTGGCGGCGCCCTGAAGCTTAGAGTGAGCACCTCTGGATCAAGCTCGCGGCCGAGGCGTTTGGCCGAGAGACGCACACACGACCAGCTTCCACGGGAGTTCCACCATGATGAAGTGTCCGGCTCCGATGCTGACGGCGCTTGCGCTTCTGACGGCAACACCGCTGCTTGCCGTTCCACCCAATTTGGCCTTCAAGCCGTCCGGCGAGCAGGGCCTCTTTGAGTTCGACACGGGCGTTCTGCGAGGAACGCTCAAGCTGGACGGCCGCTTCCAGGGGATTTACCCGCTGGTCGACGTTGCTTCCGGCCAGACGATAACCCGGCCGCCGGGCATCTTCAGTTACTACCGCCTGTTCACGCCCAACAAGCGTTACGGCAACGCCGCCCGCGATTGGCCCACGCAGCCGAAGGTGCTTTCCAACGGGGGCGTTGAAGTCCAGTTCACGGTGCCGAAGGAGTATCCCTTGGCGATGACGGCCGTCTATCGCTGGGTGAAGCCCAACACGCTCGACCTGGAGACGATCGTCACGCCCAAGCAGGACCTGCCGCGGTTCGAAGTGTTTATGTCGTCGTATTACACGATGGGCTTCCGGGCGTCGGCCTACGTGAAGCCCGGAGACGCGGCGGGCAAACCGATTTTCGCGCCGATTGATCGCACGCCCGGCGCGGTTGGCGGCTACGTGATGTATCCGCGCGACAAAGAAGGGTTGGCGATGATCAACGACGGCCGCTGGAAGATTCCGCCGAACGCCCCAATCGATTGGACAATCGAACGAGACCTGGCCGCCCCGCTGATGCTGCGTCGCGACGCCGAACTGGGGCTGACGGCCGTTATGATGTCGGTGCCGGACGATTGCTTCGCGATGTCGAGCCCCTGGAACCCGGCCACGCCCACCGGCGGCGGATACCGCTCGCTCTACCAATCGCTATACGGCCAGGACCTCAAGGCCGGCCAGCCCGCCCGGGTTCACATGCGACTGGTAATCGAGCGCAATCCAAGCGACGCCAAGGCGCTCGAGTTGTACAACGAATACCTCAAGGAGCGTCGGCCGTGAGCCATGGCGAACGGCCAGAAGTGATTTACCGGTAGCTGGATTCGCAAGAATTCAGCCGGGATGCTGGCGCCGTGTAAGGGGACAGGTCCATGTTTTCGGCCAACGATGGACGACAAGATGCGTCGATTGGCCGAAAAATGGACCAGTCCCCAACTGGCCGGGAACGGTTACAACCGGTAGAAGTCAACCGCGTTGTCGCGAAATAGCTTGCGAAGCTCCTCGCCGGAGCAACCCCCAACGGCCCACTCGAGCGTTTCGACCCAACGGGGATAGTCGGTCGCCAGCGAGGCGACGGGCCAGTCTCCGCCGTACATCAGGCGGTCGAACCCGAAACAGTCGACCACCCGGTCCACGTACGGCTTGAGATCCTCCCGTGTCCAGCGATCGTGGTCCGCCTGGCAGACCAGGCCCGACACCTTACACCAGACGTTAGGCAACCCGGCCAGCTCGCGCAACTCGCTCGCCCAGGGCTCCAATACGTGGTTTCGAATGTCGGGATTGCCGATATGGTCGAGTACGAAGCGGACCTCGGGGCACTGCCGAACCATGCGGATCGCGGCGGCCATCTGGTCGTGGGAGATGCAAACTTCGAAGTGCAGGCCGAACTCGGCCAGAAGCCGCACGCCGCGAATGAAATCCCCTCGCAGGCAAAACTTGGGGTCGGACTCCGACTGGATGATCCGCCGGATACCTTTCACCAGCGGATTGGCGGCGAGCGATTCCAACTCGGCCCGGACCGCCGCGCCCTTCTCCAAGGGCGCCCAGGGCACGATCCCTTCGATTCGCGGATCGCGTTGGGCGAGGGCGGTAACCCAGTCGGCCTCCTCGGCATATTGCGAGCACTCGCACTGCAGGAAGACCATTTTTCCCACTTGCACTGGACCGCAGGCCTCGTTGTAGTCGTCGAGCAAGTACGGCCGGTTAAGCTTCGGGATGTCGTCGAGCCAGGTGTATCGCAAGCGGCCGGTATCCCAAACGTGCAGATGCGTGTCGACGATCGGAAAGTCGAGCATATACCGGCTCCTTGGAGTGTGGCTATTCCCACTTCACCGCGGCCGCTGCCTTGTAGGCGTCGTAGGCTTGGGCGATGACATCGGCCTGGACGGCCGCCTTGTGAATCCAGACGCGGTAGCGAAGCGTCACCGGTTTGCCCGGCTCAAGTGTCTTGGGCTTCACGCCCGGCCAACCCACGCAGAGAGGGCCGTAGTGCCGGGTGAGCCAGGTGGGTGGATAGTCGGGATGGCCGGGGTGAACGAACACAGCCGCGCCGCTGGGCGCGGCGGCGCCGGCGAACTTCGCGGTGAAGTCGGCCCAGGTCAGTTTTGTGTCGGGCAGGTCAGCGTTGGTGCGGCCGCTGGGGACGGTGATCACCGTGCTCTTGTCCTTCCGCGAAGGCGGAGCGAAGCGCATGGTCAGGCCGCCATAACTCTTGCCGCCGGCGCCCCAGAGCGTTATCGGCCGGTCCACTGGAATCCAGGTGAGGCGGATATCGATCGATCGGCTATCGTCCGATGCCTTATATACCTCGATCCAAACGCGCTCGATCATCACCTTCCGTTGGCCAACGAACCAGCCGTTCTCGACGCCCAGCCCTGTGGAGATCTGGTCGTTCCCGCCCGCGGCGCGAAGCCAGCGGACGAACCGGTCTTCAATGTCGTTGCCCGACCAAAGATTGTACTCCTTGCCCTCGATGCCGATGTGCGGCCAGGTCCAGAAGATGCCGTGGTGATGGTAGTGGTCCTTGGAGAAATCGTCGGTAAGCACCTCGCCGTTAAGTCCCCAAACCGGATGCACGTAGCAGCCGCGGCGGCGGCGATGGTCCTTCTCGGGAACCCTGTCACAGGTTATCACGCCGTGATTGTAGGCCAGCACCGGATGCTCGCCTTGCGAAATCTCCACCGACTTGTCACTAACATCCTTGAGCCCGAACTCGGCTTGCGGCGGTGGGACCTTTGCCGCTTCGAGCCGAAACCGGCGCGGGTTCTTTGCACCGTCACGCGGCGGAATCCGGGCGATCAGCCGGCCGTTTGTTCCGCCGGCCGTTGAGTCGGAAGCAATTGCGGTCGTCAATTGAGTCGGCACGATCACCTTGGGATGATCGACCTCGACCAACTGCCATGCGGCAGAGTCGGCCGTTTTGACGCCGTCGGGCAGGTTGATCGCCACCTCCAACGTCTCCGCCCCGGCCGGCACCGATAGGATGGGCTCGGATGCCGCGAGGCAAGTTCCGGCTGGCAGCAGGAATACCGCCGTGACGAGGATCGAGAAAAACAAGCCGCAAATATACCGATGGTTCATGTCAAACATCCGGGTGTTAGTGAGCATTTTCAACCTGCAATGTTTAGCCGGCGGGCTTGCCCGCCGCGTTTGAACACACGGCGGACAAGTCCGCCGGCTAAACGGAAAGTGTCGCGATGTGTCACCACCGACAGTCGTCAAGCGGCCGGCTTCTTGGCGGGCTCGGGTTTGGGGGCCGGTTTCTTTTCCGGCTCGGGTTTCTTGGCGGGTTCCGGTTTGGGCTCGGGCTTTTTGGGAGGCTCGGGCTTGGGCTCTGGCTTCTTTGGTGGCTCCGGTTTGGGTTCCGCTTTCTTCTCCGGCACGGGTTTCTTGGGAGGCTCGGGCTTGGGGGCCGGTTTCTTCGGCGGCTCCGGCTTCTTCTCTGGTTCGGGCTTTGCCGCCGGCTTGGGCGGAGTCAGGCGGCCGGACATGAGGTCGTACATCAATACGACCAAGAGGTTGCTCGGCACGCTGTAGGTTTCCGTACGGCCGGCTCGCGCGATGTTGACACCCAGCACCTTGCCCTGCAAATCAACCAACGGTCCGCCGCAATCCTGGGGACGCAACACGGTGTCGTGCTGAAGCACGGCGGGGAAAGACGCCCGTCGTTCGCTGACACCCACGCCGGAGCGGTTCTGCAACTCTCGTTTGTGAGTCGCCGTCGTGGCCAGCTTGGTGAGTGTCGCCGAGATGTCGAGTGTCTGGTCGCCGCGGACGATCTTCAACTTGACCGAATCCCCCGGCCGATATTTCCTAATGGCGGCAACCAGTTCGGTGTTGCTCTTGGTGGGCTTTCCGTTGACGTGGGTTATCACATCGTCGACTTGCAAGCCCGCCTTCCGCGCGGCGCTCTTGGGCATGACCTTGATGACTTTCGCCCCACCGTCGGCATCGTTGACAGCCACGCCCAGCACGCCACTTTCCGGCGGAATCGTCCGGCGCGGAACGCTGATAACCCCCAACGCCAGCGGATCGTCGGCCAAACCGGCCGAGGCAACCCATTGCCCAACCGAGGCGTCGGTCAGGTTCCACTTGATGCTCGGCAGCCCGGTCGCTTCGACCTTGAGCATTGCCAGATCGAAGCGCGGATCGACGCCCACCGTGCTTGCCGCGAGTTCGCGGCCGTCGCGCAAATGACAGACGGCCGCGCCCTTTAGCTCGCTGGCCTTCGTGAGAACCCAACCGTTCGGGCCGACGATTGTACCCAGCGCGGCGTCTTTGCCCTCGCACTTCACGCGGACCACGCATTGGCTCGGTTCGGCCACTACCTTGCGGAAAGCCGCCTTGACCGGGCTGCTGTCCTTGGCCGGCAGATCGGCCTGCCACGATTCCGACTTGACCAGGCGGTCCCAAAACTCGTGATACACATCGACCGCCACGTGGAAGTTCATGCTGGTCGATCCGCCGATCCGGCTGTTGATGCCGATCACCTTCCCGTTCAGGTCGAACAACGGTCCACCCGAGTCGCCGGCAACCAGCGGGCAGTCGGTTTGGATGACCGTATCGCGCACGCGGAGGATTCGCCCCAGCCGAATCACGGGCGGCCGGCCCGGCTGGTATCCCAGCGGATGACCGGAGGCAACTGCCCAGGCCCCCTCTTTCAAGTCGGCCGATTTGCCCATCTCGACGAAGGGCCACTCGCCCTTGTCGGTTATGTTCTTGTCGGTTATTTTCATTAGCCCCGAGTCGGTCGTCTTGTGCATGCCGAGCGTGGTGCCCTTGGCCGTCTTGCCGTCGGCGAAGAAGAAGGTGACCTTCTGCCCCGGCTTGCCGACGACGTGCCCGGCCGTCATAACGTAGCCGTCCTTGGTGACGATTACGCCGCTACCTCGGGCGGAGCCAACTTGAACGCCGACCGTGCAAGACAGCACCTTGGCCACTACCTTCTTGACCTGCTCCTCGATAGCTTTCAGCCCGGCAACGTCCTTCGGCACCTCGACCGCGGCGGCCGGTTGCTGTTCGGTCGCCGGGCTCTCCATGCCAATCGCGGGCGGAAGCCAAGCTCCAAGCAGCAGGATCAGCAGCGACACGAGTTGGCGGAAGGACTTTTGACGTTGATTTGGCATAGCGCGGCGGCCCCTTGGCTGGGTAACTCGGAGGAATTTGCCGGAATCCCCATTATGATCCAGACGGGCTCGCCAAGCAAGCATGATGCCCACGGTAGCTGGATTCGCAAGAATTCAGCCGTGATGCCAAGGCACCGAATTCTTGCGAATCCGGCTACAAATACGGGGCGTCACG
>CAZDHN010000287.1:0-7990 GCA_964505115.1 uncultured Planctomycetaceae bacterium | reverse complement strand
GCCACGGCTGGACTTCCGTCCTCGGAGTAGATGGCTGGTGAGAAATGCGGGTTAGACGCCGAATGGCTTTCTGAGGACTAACGAGCAAGCTCCGGACTATACGGCACTGGCGAGACGCCAGTGGCACCCGCGCGCGACCAACGGTCGCGGCTTTATAATCTTGCCCTCTACCCTCCGACCTACTGCCCGGCAATCCGTTCGGCCGCTTGTTGCGCGCAGTTTACGCAGTCGGGGATGCCGACGCCGTGGTAGGAGTTGCCGGCCAGTTGGAAGTTGGGTAGCTCGGCCGCCCGGGCTTCGATTTGCGCGACGAGTTGCTTGTGGCCTACGTGGTACTGGGGCATGTTCCGCGGCCATCGGGCGACGCGAGTGTGGACGGGCGGGCCCTCGATGTCGAGCAGCTTGGCCAGATCGCTCAACACCTCGGGCAGCATTTCGGCTTCATCCATTTCGGCCATCTCCGGCCGCCGCGTGCCGCCCACGAAAACGCGCAGTAGCACCATGCCTTCCGGTGCCCGGTGCGTGTACTTCTGGCTGCTGAGGCTGACGGCCAGGATGGGACTCTTCTCGGCGGCCGGCACGACGATCCCCAGACCTTCCATCGGGTGGCCGATCCGGTCGCGGCGGTAGGCGACCGATACCACGGCCGTGCCCGAGTGCGTGATACGGCCAAGCAGCCCGCCCAACTCCGCGTCGACCGGTTCGATCAGTCGGGCGGCCGCGTGCGACGGGGTGGTCAGGATCAGGCCGTCGACCAATTCCTTTTGGCCGCCGTCGAGCGAGAGTTGCCACTTGTCACCGCTTCGCGAGATCCGCTCGACGGACGTGTTAAGCCGGACCGACCCGGCGGGTAGTCGGGCGGCAATCGCCTCGACGAGGCTCGACAGCCCGTCGCGCAGCGTGACGAACATGCTGAACCGCGGACCGCTTTCGGCCTTCTGCCCCTTCCCGCGAGCCGAGATCTGCCGGCGCATCGCCCGAACCAGGCTGCCATGCTCGCGTTCCATGTCGCGGAACCGCGAGAGGGTTGCCTCGACGCTGAGTTTTTCCAGGTCGGCCGCGTAGACCGCGCTGACCAACGGTTCGACCAGCCGCTCGAACGCCTCGCGCCCCAACCGGCGGCGAACAAACGACGCCATGCTCTCGTCGGCCTCCGACTTGCTGGGTGGAATGAAGTACTCCAACGCGCAGCGCAGTTTTCCCAACGGGCTAAGCAGCGGCGTGACGGCCAGCGGCCACAGCCGCGTGGGAGCCATCATCAGGAACCCGTCGGGCAGTTTGTGGAGCCGGCCGGCGCGGACAACGTAAGTCTGGCGGAAGTCGGGATTGGTTTGGACCAGCCGGTCTTCCAATCCGAGTCGGCGGCAGAGGTCCAAGCCCCAGGGCAACGTGCTGATGAAGTTATCGACGCCCTGCTCGATTTGGAATCCCTTTTCGTGGATCGTCCAAAGCGCGCCGCCCAGCCGATCGCGGCTTTCCAGCAACAACAGATCGTCGGCCGCCCCAAGTTCGACCAGCCGATTGGCCGCCGCCAGCCCCGATATCCCGCCGCCCACCACGGCGATTCGCCCCGATTTCGTTCCTTGTTCACCCACGCTTCACACCGTTTGCAGAATGGTCGTCGTAGCGGATGGATGGCGAAAAATGTGGTTTAGCCCCGACGGCCACGTCGGGTTGAAAAAACCAATCCGCCCCACCCCGCCCGGCGTGGACGCCGGGGCTAAACTCTACAACAACCTGACGATTCACCACTACCAACTATCAACTATCAACTACTTGCCAATCTCATCGCGGGTGTCGGAGCTTTCGCGGCGGCGGAGGTAGAGCTTGATGGGGACTTCGCCGAAAGGGAGCTGGTCTCGGAAAACGCTGAGCAGATATCGACGGTACGGGTGCGAGATCGCCTGGGGGTTGTTGCAGAACAGCACGACGGTCGGTGGTTCGCAGGCAACTTGCGTGGCGTAGTAGATTTTCGGCCGCCGGTTGCGATACAAGGGCGGCGGGGTGTGCTCCAGGGCGGCGCGGACCAGCTTGTTCAGCCGGGCCGTGGGCACCCGGTGCCGCGACTGCTTGAACAACATCTGCGAGTGGTTCAGCAGGGCCTTGACGTTCTTGCCCGTCTGACCCGTTATGAAAGCGATGGGCACGTGCCACATGGTGCGGAAGGTGTCGCGCAGATAGGTGACCCATTTCTCGGTCGGCATTTTGCCGGCCATCAGGTCCCATTTATTGACGACGAACACACACGGTTTGTACTGTTGTGCAATGTAGTCGCAGAGCTGCTTGTCTACCTTGCTGATCCGCTGGCAGGAATCGAAGAACAACAGCACCACGTCGGCCCGACGAATGCTGCGCTGCGCCCGATGCGTGCTGTAGAAATCGATGTCGGTGGAGATCGACTTGCCTCGACGGAAGCCGGGCGTGTCGATCGCCATGAAGGCCTTGCCGTCCAGCTCGAAGCGAACGTCGACGCTGTCGCGCGTGGTGCCGGGCACCTCGCTGACGATCATCCGCTCGGCCTCGGCCAGCGTGTTGACCAGCGTGCTCTTGCCCGTGTTCCGGCGACCGACCATGGCCGCCTTCATCACCAGTTCTTCGACCGCCGCGTCCTCCCCGTCGTCCGACACTTCCGGCAGCCGCTCGACGATGGCTTCCTGCAGGTCGTCCTTGCCACGGTTCTGCTTGGCGCTAACGGCGATTACCTTGCGGCCGAACTTATAGAACTCGTCGGCCTGGGGGCGGAGATGATCGCTATCCGTCTTATTGGCCACGCAGACGATCGGCGCGTTGGCGTAGCGGAGCCGCTTGGCTACTTCCTGGTCCAGCGGGGCCAGCCCGTCCCGGCTATCGACGACGAAGAGGATCACGTCGGCCGAATCGACGGCCACCTGAATCTGTTCCTCGATGTGGTCGGTCAGGTTGTCGACGTCCTCGACGCCCATCCCACCCGTGTCGACCAGTTCGACAAAGCGGTCGTCGATCTCGATCAACTGGGTCACCCGATCGCGCGTAACTCCCGAGGTAGCGTCGACAATGGCCAGCCGTCGTCCGGCAAGCCAATTGAACACGCTCGATTTGCCGACGTTCGGCCGGCCGACGATAACAACTTGCGGGACACCCATTGCGGTACTTATCCAGACTGACAGTTTGCTTGAACCGTGGTGACCAATGCCCCCCACGTATCCGTCAACACGAATTCATCTTCTCCATGATACCTTGAACCGGGTACGACCACCAGTCGGACGGGTAAAATTTGGGGAACATCGCCCAACCCCGTTACATAACCGGCCCCAGCCCCTATACTGGCAACAATGACGTTCGTTTTCAGTGGAAATGCGGGTTGGAAATCGCCCCAGCCCGGTGAGTTGAAGGAGATGCGGTGAGCAGCGAGTCTTCAAACGACGGCGGTTCGGCCGCTCGGGCAGCAATGCAGAAGCTGGAAAGTCTACAGCGGGCGGGCGTTACACACCTGGGCAAGCCGCGGGAACCGGTTGCGACGGACGAACCAGCCAAGGCCCCGGCAGCGGGGGAAGATACTCCGGCCCCGTCGGGCGAGCCGGCTGCCGCGTTGGCCGAGGTCGCCGAGGCCGTGGCCGCCTGCACCCGCTGTTCCGAATTGGCGTCGAGGCGAACTCAGACGGTTTTCGGCGAGGGCAACCCACGCGCCCGGCTCGTCTTCCTCGGCGAGGCGCCCGGTGCCGACGAAGATCGCGAGGGCAAACCATTTGTGGGCCGAGCCGGCCAACTGTTGGACAAGATCATCGAGGCGATGAATCTCTCTCGTGAGGAAGTGTACATCCTCAACATCCTAAAATGTCGTCCGCCGGGCAACCGCAACCCGGAGCCGGTCGAAGCGGCTGCCTGCCGCGAGCATCTCGACCGCCAACTGGCGATTATTCAGCCCGAGTTCATCTGTTGCCTGGGCACCATAGCGGCGCAAAATCTGTTGGACACAACGACCCCGATCGGCCGTCTGCGGGGAAGCTTTCACGATTACCACGGGATCCGAGTCATTTGCACGTACCATCCAGCCTACCTGCTGCGCAACCCGTCCGCCAAGCGGCAAGTCTGGGAAGACATGCAAGTGTTAATGGCGGAGATGGAGTAAAGCGGAAAGCGGAAAGCGGAAAGCGGAAAGCGGAAAGCGGAAAGCGGAAAGCGGACGCTACCGCGTGACCCGGCCCAACTTCCAACTTCACTATCAACTATCAACTATCAACTTCCGACCTCCCATGTCCGACCTCCTCAAGTGTTATCTGGTTTCCAAAGACGCCGAGAGCCGGGTTTCGGCCGAGGTGACGGAGCGGTCGCGCGATGATCTGCCGGAAGGCGAGGTGCTGGTGCGGGTGGCCTATTCCTCGTTAAACTACAAGGATGCGCTGGCCGCGACCGGACAGCCAGGCGTTAACCGGATATTTCCGCACGTGCCGGGCGTCGACGCGGCCGGAACCGTGGCCGAAAGCGGTGTTTACGAGTTCGTCGAGGGCGACCCGGTGATCGTGACCGGGTTCGACATGGGCTCGAACCGCTGGGGTGGCTGGGCCGAGTACGTGAGCGTGCCGCAAGACTGGATCGTCCCGCTGCCCGAGCGGCTAACGCTCCGGCAGAGCATGATACTGGGCACCGCCGGCCTGACCGCCGGGTTCTCGATCGACGCGATTCAACGGCACGGCGTAACGCCCGACTCCGGACCGGTTGTCGTTACCGGGGCAAGCGGCGGCGTGGGTAGCATGGCCGTGGCTATCCTTTCCAAGTTGGGCTATCGGGTGTCGGCCGTGTCGGGCAAGCCGTCGGCACATGAGTTTCTAACCAAGCTGGGGGCGGCCGAGATTCTGCCGCGCGAAAGGGTCGACGACCGGACCGACAAGCCGCTGTTACCACGGCGTTGGGCCGGCGCGGTCGATACGGTGGGAGGCAACACGCTGGGCACGATCATCCGCTCGACCCAGTTGGGCGGATGCGTGGCCGCCTGCGGTCTGGTCGGCGGCGGCGACCTGCCGGTAACCGTATACCCCTTCATCCTCCGCGGCGTTACGCTGGCCGGCATCGATGCGGCCTGGGCAACGCCGCTACCGCTACGACACGAGACATGGTTCCGGCTCTCAACCACCTGGAAGCCCGACCTGCTGGAAGAAATGGCCCAGTTCGTCGAACTCGACCAACTGCCCGAGAAAATCGACGATATCCTGGCCGGCCGAATGGTCGGCCGAACCGTGGTAACCATCGGCGGCGAGGAACCGCTACGGGAAGACGACTGACGCGGATGTTTGAGATATTCGACCATACGGCCGACTTGGGTATTCGAGTTCGAGCGGACGATCTGTCGGGCCTGTTCGAGGAGGCCGGTCGGGCGCTCTTCTCGGTGCTGTTGACCAACCTCGACGCGGTGCGTCCTCAAGAGCGGATCGAACTGGAACTCGAAACGCCTGATCGGGCCGACATGCTGCACGATTGGCTAGCCGAACTGCTCTACCGCTTCGACGCCGAACGGTTCGTCGCCGCTCGGTTCGACGTTGAGATTGGCGGGACCGGGCTAAAGGCAGTGGTACACGGCGAGCCAATCGATCCGGCGCGGCACGAACTCGACGCGGAAGTCAAGGCCGTCACCTATCACGGCCTGAAAGTCGAACCCGACGCCGCCGGCTGGCTGGCCGAGGTGATCTTGGATATTTGAGGTCGCGATCCCCGGGGACTGGTCCATTTTTCGGCCAACTGATTTTCCATTGTGTCGGACGTGCAAGCCGAAAACATGGACCTGTCCCCTTTCGTGGCCCGAGAATAGTCGCCCTTCCCATCATCGACACCCCTCACCCCTAAAAAAACACTCCGTGAACGTACTAGTAACCGGGGCCGGCGGTTTTCTCGGCCTGTATATTGTCGAGCAATTGGTGGCGCGGGGCGATAAGGTCCGAGCGTTCTGCCGGGGAGAATATCCGGAACTGGCCGCCTTGGGCGTGGAAACGGTTCGCGGCGATATTCGCGACCGCCAAGCCACCGTGGCCGCCTGCCAGGGGATCGACACGGTGTTTCACGCGGCGGCCGTGGCCGACATTTGGGGACCGTGGCGGCACTTTTACGAGATAAACACGCTGGGCACGCGGCACGTGGTCGAGGGATGCCGCCGACACGGCGTCGGCCGACTGATCTACACGAGCAGCCCTAGCGTCACCTTCGACGGCAGCGATCAGCGGGCGGTCGACGAGTCGGCCCCATACCCGGTCCGATGGCTTTGCCACTACCCGCACACAAAAGCCCTGGCCGAACGCGAAGTGCTGGCCGCCAACGGCCAACGGCTGTCGACCTGCTCGCTACGACCGCACTTGATTTGGGGCCCACGCGATCGCCACTTGATCCCCCGGCTGCTCGATCAGGCTCGTTCCGGTCGGCTGCGTCGGGTTGGCGACGGCACGAATCTGGTCGACATGATCTACGTCGAGAACGCCGCCAGCGCCCATCTGGCGGCTGCCGACGTGCTTGAGCCGGACTCGCCGGTGGCGGGCAGCGCGTACTTCATCTCGCAAGGCGAACCGGTCAACTGCTGGCAGTGGATCGACGAGATTCTCGATTTGGCCGGCCTGCCGCCGGTTGCCAAATCGATCTCGTTACCGGCCGCCTGGCGTGTGGGAGCGACGCTGGAACTTGCCTACCGGCTGCTACGAATCCAAAGCGAGCCGCCGATGACCCGCTTCCTCGCCGCCCAGCTTGCCACCTCCCACTACTTCGACATCACCCGCGCCCGAACCGATTTCGGCTACCAGCCCACCATCTCCACCGTCGAAGGCATGCGCCGCCTTGCCGCAGAGTTGAAACAGTAGGTTATGCTTTAGCATAACAGACCCCGGCGCTGTGTTATGCTGAAGCATAACCTACGTGTTGTTTGCGCTCACTCGCTGGATTTCCCGCGCGGGGTCAGCGCTATCGACGTCTGAATCGAATAGTAACATGTGCAGCCGGAGCTGGCTTCGGGAATTAGCACCAGGCCGCCGGCTGGGATGATGTTGATCCAGCAGCCCGGTCGAGTGACGGATGTCAGGTCGGTAGGCTGGCCGCTGGCCAGATCGAACATGCGGGGATTGGAGTAGCGGCTGAAGATGCAGGAGGCCGAGGTCGAACTGGTCCCGCACTTGTCGCTCTTCTCCCATTTCCAGCCCGGATACTGCTCGCCCGTCCGCAGCTTGCAGGCGAACCCCGTGCTGTAAATCACGTCGCCCACGATGGCCGAATGCTGAACCTGCTCGCCGTGTGGGCCTTGCAGTATGTGGTCGGGCTTGGGCACCTGGGTGTTGTTCCAAAGCGGCCTGCCGGTCGGCGCGTCGAAGGCGTGCAGATCGTAACGCACGACGGCCTTCTCCTTGCCCGGCACGTTTATGTTCTTCGTGCCCGTCACCACCAACGTCTCCTTGGCGTAGCTGAGGAAGATGACGTGCTCGATCGCTTCCAGCGAGACCGGATTGCGCCAGAGGAGCTTGCCGGTACGCATGTCGAGCGCGACCAGATTCGCGCCCTTGTCCAGCAGCACGTCGAGCTTGACGCGGCCGTCGGGCACGTCGCGCGAGGCCGGGTTGCCGCTCTCGATGCAATAGATCCGCCCGCCGCCGAATGCGATCGTCGGGTTGATGATTACGCCGCCGGCCGCTGCGTGGCTCCAAAGCGTCTTGCCCGAGTGACGGTCCACGGCAAAAAGCGAGTCGCTACAGACCACGGGCATCTGGTCGCGCCACATGAGCACCTGGGTGGGGATGTCCTGGACTCGGAAGGTGGCGCCTGTTCGGGTGGCGCTGCCGAAGAGGATGCCGTCGGTGGCGGCCACGTAGCCCCATTCGCTATCCTTCTTGCCCGAGGCGGTCGCCGCCGAGAAGCTGACTTTTCGCTCACCCGACCGCACGTCGAACCCGATGCACTGTCCGCCGGCCGCTACGTAAAGCAAATCATTGGAAACCACCATGCTGCCGCAATTTTTGAACGCGCCGAGCCGAATCGAGTCGGGCAG
>CAZDHN010000286.1:0-8000 GCA_964505115.1 uncultured Planctomycetaceae bacterium | reverse complement strand
CGCCAACCGGGCCGTCGAACAACTGGCAACCGGCGAGGACGTTACGCCGGCCGAGGTCCTGACCGCCGTACAGAAGGCCGACATCGCCTTCAAAATGATGATCCAGGTCCGCAACAAAATAGTCGCCGCCTACCAGGAAGTACAGAATATTAGGATATGAAACGAGGGATTAGGGATTAGGGATTAGAGTTGATATGGAAAACGTGATTCCAATCCCTAATCCCTAATCCCCAATCCCTAGTCAGATAATAACATCCAATAAACATCGAGACTCCACGGATGGATTTTCTCAATAAGGGCTTCGCGCAGGTCTCCGATCTGTTTAGGTCGATGACGCCGGGCACTCGGATCACAACCGCGCTGCTGCTGGTGGTCGTGGTGGTCAGCGTGGGATACCTGTTCCACTATCAGGTCTCCGGTCCCGACTTGTTCCTGATGAACGGAGTCAATCTTCCACCCAGCCATCTGCCGGCCATGGAAGCGGCTTTTGCCAAGGCCGGGTTGAACTCCTACGAGATCGAGGGCACGCGAATCCGCGTTCCTCGCAACCAAAGGGCGGCCTACATGGGTGCCCTGGCCGACGATAACGCCATGCCGCCGGAGTGGGGCAAATCGCTCGACGGGACAATCGCCCAGGAGGGCGTGTTCGTCAGTCAAGAGCAACGGCAGGATCGGCTGAGGAACGCCAAGCAGAAGGAACTCGGGCTGATCATCCGCTCGATGAAGGGCATCGAGAACGCCTCCGTACTGTACGACACCAACACCAAACGCGGCTTCAAGCCCCAGACTGTCAACACCGCTTCGGTCAGCGTCAAGCCGCTGGGTAACAATGAACTCAGCGAAACGCAGGTCTCGGCGATCCGTCATCTGGTGGCCGGCGCTATCGCCGGAATGAAGCCCGAGAACGTCACCGTCACCAGCCTCAACGGCGGACGCATATATTCCGGTGGCCCCGAGACGGCCGACTCGGCCATTCAGAACGCCTACATGAAGCTCAAAGAGGCCAACGAAGATCGGCTCAAGGCCAAGGTCCTCGAAGCGTTGGCCTACGTGCCCGGCGTGATCGCCACGGTCAACGTCGAGTTGGACAAGGAGCGAATGAGCCGAAAGCAATCGGTCAAGCACGGTCCCAAGCCGGTCACTCTCTATATGGAGGAGAAAACCCTATCGCGGACCAGCCAGGGCGAACAGTCGGGTGGACGCGCCGGCTACACCGCCAACGCGCCCGTCGCGCTGGCCAGTGCGTCCCAATCGCAAGGGACTGAAAAAAGCGAAGACGAATCGGAGTCGGCGCAACGCAGCGTGGTCGACGAAGAACATTCGGTAACCGACAGCGTCGGGCACCTGCCCACGCGCGTTACCGTCGTGGTGGGCATCCCCAGGAGCTACTTCGAGAGCATCTGGCGCAAGCAGAACCCGGTGGCGGAGGGCGAGGAGGCCAAGTCGCCCGATCAAGCCGCTCTGGACACGATCCAAACAGCCGAAATCTCCAAGATCCAGAAGCACGTGGCCGGCCTGCTCCCTGGCGTCGAGAATGTTAGCGATCCGACCGAACTAGTCACGGTCAATCCGTTCCAGGATATCGAACTGGCGGCGATCCCCACGCCCGGACTGGGCGAAAACACGATGGCCTGGTTTGGGCAATACTGGGGCACGCTGGGGATGCTCGGTCTGGTGGCCTTCAGCCTGGTGACGCTCCGCTCGATGATCGGCGCGCCCTCCGTAAGTCCGGATAGCGAGGCGCCGGCCGATACGCTATCGATGGAAATGTCCGGAGAAGGAGGCGAAGCAGATGTCATAGCCGTCGCCCATCGGCTGGGCCGGCTCTCCAAAGGTGGACCTTCGCTGCGTGACGAACTGTCGGAAGTAGTCAAGGAAGACCCCGACACGGCGGCAAACATTTTGCGAACCTGGATCGGCACACCGACGGGCAAGGCGGGATAAGTACAAAAGCTGAAAGCGGAAAGCTGAAAGCGGGAAGTGAATGGCATGGTAGCTGGTAACGAGGGAATCCGAAAGGCGGCCATCCTGGCAAACAGCCTGGAGATGGCGGCTGTCGACGCGCTGCTCGATCAAATGACCGCCGACCAGGCGCAACTGGTCCGCCAGGCAATGGTCGAGTTGGGTGAGGTCGATCCGGACGAAGAACGACGCGTTGTCGACGAGTTTCTCCGCGTCGGGCCAATGATACCGCGGCAGGAGGAGCCGGGAATCGAACTGAACGACCGGGTGGTCGAGCAATTGTCGCTTGGCGCCGATGCCCAGCCTTGCGGCCAGGCGGACGAGCCGCCGTTCTGCTTCCTGCATGAAGCCGAGGACAAGGATCTTGCACGGATCCTCACCGCCGAGTGTCCCCAGGCCGTCGCCCTGGTGCTCTCGCACCTTCCACCCGAACAGGCCGCAACCGTGCTTGGCCAATTGCCACCCGACATGCAAGTGGAAGTGATCCGCCGGCTGGTCACGCTCGAGGAGACGGATTCCAGCATACTGAAAGAGGTGGAACAGGCGCTCCGCTCGCATCTGGCGGAGCGAGTGCCGATCGGTCGCCGCCGGGTTGCCGGATTGCCGGCCGTGACGGAGATACTCAAGGCGGCGTCGAGCCGGACGGGGCTTGATATCTTCGATAACGTTGCCGCGCGCGATCAACAACTGGCCGAAAGAATCGGCCCGAAAACAGTCGACTTCGACGACCTTGCCGTGTTGGGAAGCGCCGATTGGGCCATCATTGTCGAGGCTGCCGACCTGCAATTGATTACCTTTGCCTTGGTCGGCGCCCCGCCCGACTTGATCGAACGAGTCTTGTGCCGTGTACCCCATTCGCAAGCCGAACAGATCCGCTACAACCTTGATCACTTGGAGCCGCTACGGCTGAGCGACGTCAAAGAGGCCCAACATCGAATTGCCAAGGTGGCTCGACGCCTGGCCGCAACCGGCCGGATACGGCTGCCCTCCGGTGGCGGTGGCACGCGGGCGGAGCTTGTCGCGTGAAATGACCAGTGAAATGACCAATAGCCAGTAGCCACTGAACACTATCAACTATCAACTATCAACTATCCACTACCCATGACGATCATCAAGGCCACCGATCATAACGCGGCAATCCATGCGACCGCCTTCAACTTCGACGACATGGCTGTCCGGGCGCGACAATATCTCGATCAGGTGCGGGCCGAGGCCGTGGAGATAGTCATCAAGGCTCGAGAAGAGGCCGACGCGGTGCGGGCGCGGGCTGAAGCCGAAGGACTCAAGGCGGGCCGGGAAGTGGTTGAGCAGATGGTCGGGAAGCAGGTGCTGCCCGCACTGAGAAAAGTTACGCAAGACATCCAATATGCCAAGCAGGCCTGGCTGACGCAATGGGAGAAGAGCGCGGTTCACGTGGCGGCCGCTATTGCGGGTAGGGTCATCCGCCGCGAACTGCCGAACATGCCCGACGTCCCGCTGGCGCTTGTCCGCGAGGCGCTCGAATTGGCGGCGGGCAGCCCCCAATTGAAAATCCACCTAAACCCGTCCGACCACGAAAAGCTAGGCAAAGAAGTCGAGCTTATCGTGAAGGAGCTATCCGGACTGGCCTCGACCGAGTTGGTTGCCGATCCGGAGATTACGCCGGGCGGTTGCCGCATAGATACCCGATTCGGCGTAATCGACCAGCAGTTTGAGGCCCAACTGGCACGAATCGAAGAGGAACTGACCTGAAGTAAGTCGGAAATCGGAAATCGGAACTTGGCGTCGCGTCATCAACCCTCAACTCTCAACCTTCAACTCTTTCATCAAATGCAACGCCTTGCCGAACAACTTGATCAGATAATGCCCACCGCGCTGTGGGGGAGCGTGGCGCAGACGGTCGGCATGACCGCCTCGGTGGCCGGTTTCCCGGCGCCGGTGGGAGCGTTGGTCGAGATAGAACGCCAGACCGGCCGGTCCGTCGAGGCTCGGGTGATTGGGTTCCGCGACGAATTGACACTGCTGTATCCCTTGAGCGATTTGGCCGGCGTTCGCCGAGGCAACCGGGTTCGACTGGTCCGTACCAGCTGCTGGCTCCGCGTGGGCAACGAACTGTTGGGCCGCGTGATTGACGCTCGGGGCAACACGGTTGACGGCAAGCCCCGGCCGGCACTATCCGAGCGCGTTCGCTTCGAGTCGCAACCGCCCGATCCTTGCCAACGACCCCGAATACACGAACCGCTGGCAACCGGCGTCCGAGTCATCGACGGCCTGCTGACCTGCGGCCAGGGCCAGCGGATGGGTGTGTTTTCCGGCTCCGGGGTGGGTAAGAGCGTGCTGTTGGGGATGATGGCCCGATACACGGCCGCCGACGTGATCGTGATCGCCCTGATCGGCGAACGGGGACGCGAGGTAAAGGAATTCATCGAGCGCGACTTGGGGCCCGAAGGGCTGGCCAAAAGCGTCGTGGTGGTCGCCACCAGTAACGAGCCGGCGTTGGTTCGGGTTAGCGCGGCGTCGACCGCCACGGCCGTTGCCGAGTACTTTCGCGACCAGGGCAAGAACGTCCTGTTGCTGATGGACTCGCTCACCCGATTCGCTCTGGCACAACGCGAGATCGGTCTGGCCGCCGGCGAGCCACCCACCACGCGCGGGTTTCCGCCCTCGGTGTTCTCGCTGCTGCCGAAGCTGGTCGAACGGGCCGGCCAGGGCACGCGCGGAAGCATTACGGCGCTATATAGCGTCCTGGTCGAAGGCGACGATCCTAACGAGCCGATAAGCGACGCGGTTCGCGGGCTGTTGGACGGGCACATCTGGTTGTCGCGAGATCTGGCCAGCAAGGGACACTATCCGGCCATCGACGTATTGGAAAGCCTCAGCCGTCTTATGCCCGACGTCACCGACGACGAACAGCGCCGGGCGGCCTTCAGGGTTCGTGAATTGTTGGCCGCTCATCGAGATAACGAGGACCTGATTTCGATCGGCGCATACCGGGCCGGCAGCAATCCGGCCGTCGACACGGCCATCGCCATGCAGGAGTCGCTGAAGGGTTATCTGCGGCAATCGGTTGATGAACCCTCCACGCTGAAGGACGCTCGCGAGGGGCTTCTGCTGCTGGAAAAAGAAGCCTTGCCCAAGCCGGAAGTTGTGGCTCAGCCGGCGGAGCCCGTACAACAACGCCCAACACCTAACCCCTGACCTCTAACCCCTGACCCCTAACCCCTGACCCCTATTGTGGCCAAGTTCAAGTTCCGATTGGATACGCTATTGCGGTTGCGCGGGATGACTCGCGACCAGCGTCGCCAGCGGCTTGCCCAGGCCTACGAGGCGGACGATATCCTCGGCAGACAACAGGAGGAGCTTAAGCGGGAGTTGGCTCAACTGATGGATAACTGCCGCCGGGCATCCGGGCCCGGGACCGTCAGAATCGACCACCTCCTGGAGGTCCAGCGATATGAAGTGGTGCTCAGGGCCCACGACCAACAGGCTGTTGAGCAGCGCAAGGCCGTGGCCGTCGAGATCGACGTGCGACACCAGGCCCTGGTCGAGGCGGACCGCGAGGTTCGAGTACTGGAAAAACTCCGCGAGAAGCAACTCCGTCGATATCGCGACGAGGAGAACCGGCAGGAGATCAAGCAGTTGGATGAAGTGGCCGGACAAATGGTCGCTCGGGAGAAATGCCGATGATAGCACGCCTAATGCGCGCGGCGGGAGCCATGGCGATTTACTTCTGCGTCGCCACGCTGATCTCGCAGGTTGTTATTGCCGCCTATCTTTCGTTCGCCTGGGGGCTGGATCGGGAGAGGATCGCAATGGCCGTGGCCGTCGCGCGGGGTGTTGCCGTGGTGGAGAAGGACGGAGCCGACGGCGAAGCCGATCAGGTCGCGTCCGAGCAGGTGTCGTACGAAGAGGTATTGAAGGAACGGGCCGTCAAGGTTCGCTACCTGGAACTCCGCGAGGAGGCGCTGGCCAACGGGCTCGCTCAACTTGCCTTCGAGCAGCGCAAGCTGGCCGGTGACAGAAAACAGTTCGCCGAACAGAAAACGACATTCGAGACCGAACTGGCCACGTTGGAAAGCGGGGCCAAGGCGCAAGGCATAGACGAGAACCGGCGCACCCTCGAGACGATCAAGCCGAAACAGGCCAAAGAACAGTTGATGCTGATGCTGGAGAAAAAGGAACTCGACAAAGTGGTTGTGCTGTTGGCGGCAATGACCGACAGCAAACGGGCGAAGATCGCCGGCGAGTTCAAATCACCCGAAGAAGCCGAAAAACTCAGCAGCATACTTCGCGAGATACGCGAGGGTCTACCCAAGACCGCGATTGTCGAAGAGACCCAAGAGAAGATGCAACCGCCCAAGGCGACGGGATCATAGGAACAAACGAACATGCCACGACTGACCAACGATAATCCGCACGGCCTTTCGTCTATTGGACGGGCCCCTACGGTCGTTAACTCGCCGGCGATCAACACCAACGACGGCGGAGCGTTCGATTTGCTCCTGAAACAGGTCGCCACGACCGCCGACAGACCCGACCGAACGAGCGAAGACGTCAGCCAGGCCAAGCGGACGGAGTCCGACACGCGACCGGCGGACGAGCAGGCTCCGGCCGCCGAGTCGAACGAAAACGAACTGCGGCCCGACGACAGCCAACAATCCGACGAAGCTCCGTCCGCACGGTCCGATCCGCCCGAGCAGGCCGAACAAGAGCAGGGCCAAGAACAGTGCCAAGAGCCGGAGCAAGACCAGGAGCAGGGCCAAGAGCAAAAACAAGAGAAGACAATAGACGCCGGCGTCGGCGACGGGTCGGAAATATCCGAAACGGAAAACGACCCGGATCAGCCGGTCGAGAGTGAAGAAGACGAAGACGCCGAGGTCCAGGTGGCAAGCCAGCCGCGGCAGGTACTTGTTGAAGCGGTGGCCCAGCAGACCGACGCCGACGAGACGAACGTGGCCAAGGCGTCGGCCGAGGATGAACCGCTCCAGCCGGATCGCGAGAATCAGGCTGCAACCAAAACCGAACGTCGGGCCGGCACCGCGGCCAAGATAGACGTTTCCGCGGACGCCTCGGGGGAATCGAACGGAGAACAGGGCGAAACGGCGAAGGAGAACGACGCGCCAGTTGTCGAGTTGACAACCGACGATTCGGAGAAAACGTTTACGGCACGGCAAAGCGGCGATCCGACCGAAACCGGCGGCCAACCGAGCGGTATCGAGCCGCTTGCCTCCGCTGTCAAGGCGCCACAAACCGTGGAAAAGCCATCTCGCCGGGAAAGACGGCACGGCGCGGATCAGGCCGCGGCGACCGAGCCGATGGCCGAAACACTCCCGGCCGTTCAGGCGCGGGGCGGACCGGACCCCGGCACGGAGATTCTCGCCGCGCTTAGCGATCCGGCGAAGACCGCAACGGACGAAGGGGGCACCGAGACCGTCGAAAGCGGGCCGAAACCGGTTGCGGACGTGATCAACCAGGGCGAGACGGGTCAAACGGCACGCGGTTCGTCCGCTGAAGGGCCGCGGGCCGTATCGGCTGGTGAAGCCGCGGCGGGGTCGGAGACCGATTCGATCGATCGGGTGCGATTCGTGCAGCGCGTGGCTCGCGCCTTCGAGGCGGCGACAAGTCGCAACGGCAGCATCCGGATGCGACTCCATCCGGCCGAACTCGGCTCGCTACGATTGGAAATCACCGTCCGCAACGGCGTGATGACCGCTCGACTGGAAACCGAAACACAGACTGCCCGAAACTTGCTCCTGGACAACCTGCCCGCCCTGCGCGAGCGGCTGGCGCAGCAGGACATCAAGGTGCAGCAGTTCGATATCGACTTGATGGACAATTCGACGGGTGGCTCGCCGCGGGGGCCGGAGGACGAGTCGTTTTCGCAAGATCGTTCCGGGCAGCAAGGGTCCGGGACGGCAGCCGAGCAATCGGCCGAAGCTGAAGATGCGCCGAGGCCGGCGCCAGTAACTCGGCCCGGCGAAGGAATTCACTTGAACGTGGTTATTTAGAGTCTTACGTCGCAACATGCGCGCAGCCTGCGCGCATGTTGCCAGGTTCTT
>CAZDHN010000285.1:0-8018 GCA_964505115.1 uncultured Planctomycetaceae bacterium | reverse complement strand
CGACGGCGTGGCGGTCGATGAATCGAAGGTGCTTTCGGTTCCCTTGCTGCAGCCGTCGACGGGCCAAATGGAATTGACGATCAAGGCCCACCAGGAGTTCCAGCCGGATGCCAAGTCGCTGTTGCTGGGGCTTCCCCGACCCAGGGCCAGTTCGCCGGGTCCGGCGATCGTGGTGGTGCTGGCCGACGACAACGTGGAACTGACACCCGACGCCGAAGCGACCAAGGGCTTGGTCCGCCAACAAGTGGCGCCGCGGATACAGCTTCCGGAGCGACAGCAGGACCCGCTGTTCTATCGCGGCGAGGCGTCGCGGGCCAGTTTCGCGACCGGTTTTCGCACGCACACTCAAACGATCTCCGTCGACGTCAGCACGCGGATCGACCTCGACAGGAATGCCGGCGAGATCCGGCAGAAGCTGGCCTACAAAATCGCTTACGAACCGGTCGACAAACTCATCATCGACGTGCCCTGGGAGTTGGCCAACTCGGACGTCTTCGAGGTGACCTTCGACGGCCACGGTCTCGTGCCGGTGGCACTTCCGGGAAGAAGCAACGGGGCGGACGGCTCGGAGCGGGTGAAGATGCGGGTCGCGCTTCCCGCCGCCAGGATCGGACTTTGCGAACTGTCGACCCGATACTCTCTGTCGCCCGAGCGACTGCTTCCCGAGCAGAGCATCATCCGGACCATCCCGCTGGTAATGCCGGCCGAGGGAGCGCTGACGAGCAACGAGTTATACGTGGCCGCGCCGGTTGCGATTGGCGTGCATCACCGCGGAGGTCCCTGGACAATTGAAGAGGGGAGTTCCGGCTGGTTGGCGCGACGAAATGGCTTACCGCTTTCGGCCCCCAAGCGGGCGGACAATATCGTACTGGCCGTGCAATTGCAGGATCGGGAAGGATTGGCGTCGACGATTGTGCAGCGATGCTGGGTTCAGACCTGGTTGAGCCAGACCGCCCGCCAGGATCGGGCCGTCTTCCAGTTCACCAGCGACCAGAAGGACATCGAGCTAATCGTACCCACCGGCGTTGCGCTTGGGGAGGTGGAACTGTTGCTCGACGGCAAGCGGGTCCCGGCCCGGATTACACCCGAAAGCCATCTGGTCGTGCCAATTGCGGACGAAGCCAACCAGCGTGAGCATTTGCTGGAGATGTCTTATCATTTCCCCAGCGCGCGGCTTCCCCGCGGCCGGATGTCGCTGGAGATCGTTCGGCTGGGACGCGAGGCCTGGGTGCGTCGCATGTACTGGCAACTGGTTCTGCCGCGCGACGAGCACGTAGTGTCGGGGCCGGCCGGTTTCACCCGCGAGTTCTCCTGGGGATGGAACGGAATTTTCTGGGGTCGCAATCCTCTGCTGGAGCAGCGGCAACTGGAGACTTGGAGCGGCAGCCCGCACCGAACCGCCGTCCCGCAAGGAACCAACCACTATCTGTTTGGCAGCCTGGGGTCGGTCGGCCGCTGTGAAATCCGCACCTTGAGCCGCTCCTGGATAGTGTTGGGGGCTTCGGGAGTCGCGCTGATCGCCGGATTGCTGTTAATCTACGTTCCCGTCAGCCGGCATCCGGCAACGCTGTTTGCCGTGGCCGTGCTGCTATTGTGCATGGGTACACTCTACCCGGAACCAACACTTCTGATTACCCAAGCCGCCAGCCTTGGCCTTACGCTTGCGCTGTTGGCCGGTTTGCTCCAGCGGAGCGTATCGCGACGGCGGCACGGTCGGGGCGTGGAAGAGATCTCCATCTCCGGTTTGCATAGGGACTCCACTCAAACTCAATTACCGCCAGGCGCCGTCGGCAAACAGGCATCGACCCAAGCCGCGCCGGTGCCCTTGCCGAGTACGGCCTCCCACGAATGAGAGCCAACACGCTGTTGTCGACTGTCGTCGTGTTGCTGCTGACAGCCGTCGTCTGGCTGCCGGCGACAGCCTGCAGCGCGGAACCCGACGGTGCGTCGGTCGCCAAGCAGGTCTCGGGCTCGCTGCGCTTTCGCCGGGTATACGTTCCGGCCGACGGGCTGGAAGAGCAATTGGCCCGCGACGGCGTCAAGTATCTTCCCATGGAGCCGGCCGAGTTCGAGCGGCTTCTGAAGGCCGCTGGTTCGGGTTCGCATGTCGGGCAGGGCCCCGCTCTGACGGCCGTGACCTTGGCCGAGTACCGGGCACGGCTCGAAGGCGACAATCTCGTTGAGGGCGCTGCCACGCTGGAGATTGTCCACTCGGGCGACGGTGAGACTCTCTTGCCGTTGGATCCCTGCCGGCTGGCAATTGGCAAGGCGAGTTGGGCCGGCGAAAAGCCGGAAGCCGCCTCGTTGGGGATTTGTGAAGACAATACGCTCGTTGTCCCCGTCCGTCAATCGGGCCGCTTACAGTTCGACTGGTCGCTCGGCGGTCGGCGCGGAGCCAGCGGTGCGATCAATTTCCAGGTCGCCCTGCCGCCTTGTCCGGCCAGTGTGTTAATTCTCGATCTGCCGGACGGCACCACGCCGACCGTCCGGCACGGCGTGGCAACCAAACAGTCGACGACCGACGAGGGCCTGGCGCGCTGGCGGATCGAGCTTGGCGGCCACAATCGGGTAGATCTGCGGTTGACACCGGCCCGGCTTCCGGCCAAACGTCGCAAGCCGACCCTGACGATGCAGTCGATAGTCTACGATTTTTCCTTGCGCGGCTTGGACGTGTCGGCCCAATTGCAGTTCGACACGCATCAGGAACCGCTCAGGCAAATCCGCCTGACGCTCGATCCCCAATTGCAACTGGTAACGGCCCGACTGGGTGATTCACCCGTGAACTGGTCCATTGTCTCCAACGGCAAGGACAAACCGCGCGGCGTGGTGATCGAGTTTGCCGAGCCGATCCAAGGCAGCGGCCGGATTCTGCGACTCGGAGCAATGGCTCCCCTGATAACCGACAAACCCTGGCGGCTGCCGACCGTGCGACTGAATTCGATGCTTTGGCAGGAGGGCGGCGCCACGCTGCTGATACCGGCCCCGCTTGAAGTCCAGCGGCTCGGGCTCACTCGCTGCCGGCAGTCGCGAACCGGTTCGTTGGCCGGCCCAAGGCCCGGAGAGTCGACCGAGTTGCAATTCTTCTCCCCGGACGCCTCGGTTGAGGTTGTTCTGGCGCGGCCTCAAACGCCGATGCGGGTGAATTGCGGAACGGCTGTCGAGCTGCACGGCGCCGAGATCAGCGGCCGGGTGACGGCCGACTTCAGCGTGGCCGGCAGCGAGAGATTCGAGTTGAGTGCCACGATTGGTCAGCATTGGACGATCGACTCGGTCGAGTCGCTGCCGGCCGACGCCTTGGACGACTGGATTCTATCGCTAGCCGCGCCCGCATCAAAAGAGAGCCCTAAAAGGCCGTTGAACGGGGGTGCCACTGCTGGCTTGCCCAGCAGTGCGAAGCAGAAAGCCCACCAGAACACTGCTGGACAAGCCAGCAGTGGCACCCAAATTGCCGGCAACGAACTTTCTCAACAGGGTGCCAAGCCTCCAAAACGGCAGGCCCGGAAGAAGCGAACGCTGACGATCCGCCTGGCCAAGGCACTTTCGCCGGCGCGACCGGTGCGGCTGTCGATTGCGGGCCGCCGACTCCAATCACCGTTGGGGAGAACGCTGAGGGTTGAAGATCTTACACCGGTCCGTTTCGAGTCAGCCACCGGGAAGCGACTGGTGTCGGTCAAAGCGGCGGAACCCTACCGGCTGCACCTGGACGGGACCGATCACTCCCTACGGCTCGATCCCCGTGGTCTGGAGACAGCCGAGTTGCGCTTGTTTGCCGAACCGCCGCGTGACTTGTTGTTCGCCGACGACGGAACGGCCGACCTGTTGCGCGTTTCACTTCAGGCGGAGAAGCCCCGCTATAGTGCTTCGCTTCGAGTGGAAGCAACAGCGCAACGCACGGCACTGACCGAATCGTACTGGCTGCAGTGCGTGCCCGAGGCCGCCCGAGTCGAGCGGATTCTCATCCACTTTTCGCAGCCGCGCGACGTGCCGCCGCGCTGGACGCTGGGCGCGGACGACGAGCAACAACTAACCGCCAGGCAACTGCTGCCGGCCGAACAGGCCGAGCACGGCTTGGCCATCGAAGGCGAAACCTGGGAGGTTACGCTGCGCCGGCCCAGGAGCGTACCGTTCGAGATTCACGCGAGTCGGGCCGTGCCATTCGCCGACGAGTTGTCGGTCAGCCTTGTCTCGCTTCCCGAAGCGGTTGCGGCGGAAACACTGTTAGTGGTGCGTTCTTCCGACTGCACGCCGATACGCATCGACAGCCAGCACTTGAAGCCGATATCGGCCGAGGCCGTACCGGCCGGCAAGCATCAGACTGCCCGAGCCACGTATCGCCACGACTGCTCGCGTGAAGGGGGATCGTCGGTAGGGCCAAGCGTTACGATTGCTCGCTGCAAATCGCCGGATGCCCCTCCGCCGGCCTGGGTATGGGACTGTCAACTCGATTCGCATTACGAAGAGAACGGGACCGGGCGGCATCTGGCCGTCTACCGGCTGGAGAGCGCCGGCTTGCGGCAGCTTCGGCTCACGTTGCCGGCCGGCTCCACGCTTGCCGACGTTTGGGGCGTCTGGGTAGACGAGCAACGGATCGCCTGGCGCGAAGCCGGACAAGAAGAAGACAACCGCCTATTGAAGGCCGCGCCCGCAACCAAAGAGGACGTGGAAACAAGGGCGCGTGCCGCGCACATCTTGCGACGCAAGACTCTAAGGATCGACCTGTCTCCCGGCGTGAGATTCCCGATCGTCTCGGTCCATTTCGCGACCAGCGGTCCACGCCTGGGCATCGCCCGCTCGCTCGAACCGCCGTTGCCCCTGACCGACATTCCCATGCTAACCCGGCATTGGACCGCCTGGCTGCCGCCAGGTTACGAGTCGCTCGATCCGAACCTTCGACCGCGGGCGTCAGCCGGCGGGCAGTCGACATGGACGCAGCGGCTGTTTGGGCCCCTGGGGCGGCCGGCCGAACGCCAGCCGTTCGATCCGTTGTCGGCCTCCGATTGGTCCGGCATCGTCCCCTCTCGGACGGCGCGATTGCCGGCCGAACGCAAGGCCGAACAATTACTGCAATCGCTCGGTGCCTTGGCGAGCAACACTACCCAAACGCCGGGTGAATTGGATTGGGGGGCCCTGCTTTCCCACGACTCGATAGCCGAGTTGGGGTTCACCTTGCTGGTCGACCGCTGGGCACTGGATCAAATCGGGCTCGGACCGCGCACACCCGTCGAACCGGTTACCGCCGACACACCCGCCTCGCGGGGAATCACCCTGTTCGCCCGGGCGAATCTGGCAATCCTGGTTCACGCCGACTGCCTTCTGGTTACTAGTGCCGTCGAAGCGGCTTTGCACCACGGGTGCGTCGAGCCGCTGTCAAACGAGACCCTATGGTGGGTGCCGGTCGGACCATTGGCCGACCGGTTGCGGCAGGCGACGGTCGGGCCGGACCAGCAAGCCTTCGTCTCCGTCACGCAATGGCTGAAGTATCCGGCCGAGCCGGCCTTGCCCTGGGCTGTCTGCCGACCGGCCGGATGTCAGGCGGTCGACTCGTTCGGCTGGACCGCCTACCGGCTGGAAATCCCCCAGTTGGAAATCTCCGACATCACCCCGATCCGCCTGAAAATCGTTCATCGAGATACGATGCTGGCGCTGCGCTGGGCCACGTTCCTGCTGGCCGTAGGCCTGGTCTGGTGGAAGGCACTGGGCCGGCCGGTTGTATTGACGGCGATTGCCGGGACCTCGGGCGTGCTTGCCCTGGTGTTGCCCGCGATTTACCTGCCGGTTGCTTCCGGAGTTGTTCTGGGGGTCCTTTTCTGCTTTGTGTTGGCGATGATCCGCGGCAGTTCCAAGGTTGATCAATTGGCCGACGATTCCGATCGCTCGGCGCCGTCGTCTTTGCGCGCCACGGTGGCAGGGGTCGGCATCGTTGTGTTTATCGCGGCGACAATGGTCGTCTTCCGCGCTTCGGTGAGCGGCGCCGAAGCGCCCTCCGCTCAGCCATCCGCCCGTCCGACCACCCAGCGAGTTATCATCCCGGTCGACGAACTGCAGAAGCCGACCGGCGGCAAGTATCTGGTTTCGGAGGAGTTGCATAAGGCCTTGCTCAAGCGACCACCGGCGTTGGCCGACGAATCGTCGGCTTGGCAGCTAAACGCCGCAACGTACCGGGGCGCCCTTTCCTGGCAAGGTAATCCCGAACGACTCGTGCCGGCTGAGATGAAGGCCATATTCGACTTTCAAGTGTTCGGCGAAGCGGCGCGTGTCCGTTTGCCATTCGGACAGCAGGGGGCCAATCTGTTGCCAAACGGGGCGTCGTTGAACGGCCAGCCTGTTCAACCGGCATGGGAGCAGGACGGGACGCACCTTGTGCTCGATGTTCCGAAGCCGGGCAAGTATCGCCTGGAACTTGCCTTGCGACCGACCGCCATTAGCGCCGAATCGCTGGCTGGGTTCGATCTGGCAGTTCCGCATTTGGCTAACTCGACGTTGGAACTGGCGCTGCCGCCCAACGCCCCGCAAATCGAGGTCCTCTCGGCGGTCGGCTCGACGACCGTGGAGGCCGACCCACCGCGGCTGATCTCGCGACTTGGCTCCGTCGATCGGCTTGCCGTTCGTTGGCGTGCGGGCTCCGGCGACCAGGGCGTCGGCCCGGCGGTGGACGTCGAACAACTGCTCTGGATGAAGATTCAGCCGGGCTCGGTAATCCTCGACGCCAGTTTCAAATTCAAGATCGCCCAGGGGCAAGTGCGGCAACTCGAGTTGGCCGTCGATCCCCGCCTCCGATTGCTGCCCGCAAAACGGCCCGACCCGCTCGTGGCGGAAGTGCAAACAATACCGGGCGATCCGACGACGATCCGCTTCGAACTGGCGGAACCAACAAGCGATCAGGTGGTAATTCAAGCCGCGTTTCTGCTCCAAGACAGTTCGGGCGTTGGCAACATGCTTCTGCCGCAACTGGAGGCGCGCGACGCCCGGCCCGTCAAACGCTGGCTGGCCGTCACCGTCGATCCGGCCCTTCAATACGATAAGCAGACTTCGGACAAGCGCGAGCCGGTGGCCGTTCCCGACTTCGCCGCCGCCTGGGGATCGGGCGACGTGCAACCCGATTTCGCCTTCAACCTGCTCGGCACCGACTCGGGTTCGTGCATTTCCACTCAACCCAAGGCACCCAGTACGACGATCGACCAAACGTTGGCCGCAAGCTTCGGACAAGGCGAAGCGCTGGTGCGGTTCGACGCGGAACTAGTCACGACGGCCGGCTATCATTTCCAGTATCGACTAACGGCGCCGCCCGAGTTGGAGGTGGAGAGCATCTCGGTCATGGAAGAGAGCGCGGAACGGGCTGCCCGCTGGTCGCGGCTTCCCGACGGTACGATCAGCGTCTTCCTTACCGGACCCGTATCCGGCAAGCACAAGCTTTCGCTGAGTGCTCGGCTTCCAACGCCAGCCAAGGGGAAGTTCGTTCTGCCCGAGATTCGTTTCGAGCAGGGCAAGATTGGCAAGTATACGGTGGAGTTATTCCGCCAGCCGCCCGTGCTGATCAAGATCGATAAGATCGGCGGCGCTGCCGTCGTCGAGACACCGGCTCTTGTGAAAAGCAAGGCCGACCTTGGCCGACTGGTCGGCTCGTTTGTCGGCGACGGCGAACAGCCAATCGAAGTTAGCCTGATGCTTACGCGAAACCGCCCGAAGCTCGCTTGCGAGCAGGTGACTATTCTCCGCTCGGTCGGAAAGTCGGCCGAGGCCGAGATTCAGTTGCGGATCAAGGCCGTGGGCGGGTTACTCGACCAGATCAGCCTGGACGTACCGCCCGAGTTCCACGGCCCCTATACGATCAACCCGCCGGCAACCTTCGAAATCTTCGATGCCGCCGACCAAACGCGGCAACTGGTGATACGGCCGCGAGCGGCAATCGACGACTCCTGGCAGTTGAGCGTCAGCAGCCCGCTCGGCTTCACTCGCGGCAAGGCGCTTGGCGTGCCAGGGATCGTCGTGCGAGACCTGGACAAGCTGACGCATTTGGT
>CAZDHN010000284.1:0-8018 GCA_964505115.1 uncultured Planctomycetaceae bacterium | reverse complement strand
TCGCCTAACTTTTCATCAGCCCACCCCCGGCCCCTCTCCCAAAGGGAGAGGGGAGTTGTGTTTGCACAAGCGGCTACTTGAATTCTTTCAACCGGATGTTCTTGTACTGAACCTTCATGGGCGGGCCGGCGTGGAGTTGGAAACCGAGTAGGCCACTGCGGGCGGATTTGCCCTTTTCGTTGTCGATCAGTTCCGACATGATCTGGCCGTTTATTTTCAGGACGATCCGGGGGCCCTGGGCGATGATGTGGTAGTCGTTCCAGTCGCCCTTCTTGACAATGCTGTTTAGCTTCTTGGCGTCGCCGATTTGGGTGACGTGCCGGGTGCCGTCGGGGTCGATGACGACCTTCTGACCGCGGCCGGTCATGATCGCCCGGCCGTTCAGGTCGTAAACGATGCCCGTGTACCTGCCAGCCACGTCCATATCGGCCTGGTAGCCGGCCATGTCCCAGTCGGGCCGCTCGCTGCCGCGGAACTGCACGCCCGAGTTGCCCGCCGCGATACGGAACTCCAACCGCAACTCGAAGTCGGCCGGCTTGCCGCCCCGGTAACGCATGTAGGTATGGTGCCGGCCGCGTGTTTTGGTTTGCCCGGTGATCGCCCCGTCCTCGACGAACCAGAAGGGCGCTTCGCCCTCCCAGCCGGTCAGGTCCTTGCCGTTAAAGATCGGCGTGAAGCCCGGCTCGACCTTGTCTTCAGCCGGTGCCGCCTGCGCCAGGGCAGCAACGGCGGCGATTGAAAGTAGTAGTCTCATCATCAGCGTTCTCCTTCTCGTTGTTGTTTGCTTGTGCGGAGTGCCCCCATTATGGACGCGGCGGCGCGTGTCAGTCAAGCGGCGAGGGCGGAATCGGCCGGGCGCTAGTAGTCTGTCACGGGCAAAGCGTAGGGTGCCACTGCTGGCTTGCCCAGCAGTGCGAAGTGCACTCGCCGCCAAGGCACTGCTGGGCAAGCCAGCAGTGGCACCCTGTAATCACCCGTCAGGAACGGAGCGCCGGGCCGCTAGGGAGTTTCGATCTCGCTGGCGTCGAACTCGAGGCACCACTTCTCCCAGGCGTCGACGGGCGCGTTTCGGACCTTGGCGTGGATTAGCCAGCGGTAGCTGGTCGCCTTCTCGCTGGTTGGCTTGAGGCAGACGAGGATCGTGGCCCGCTCGCCCGGCTTTAGCTCTTCGTGCTGCTGGTCGCCGTCGAGCCGGTAAGCACCGTAGCGCTTGGTCAAATCGTCGAGTTGGTGGTTGATGTTGTCTTTTCCGGCCGCCCGGGCCAGCGGCTCGAATATCTGCTTCTCGTCGGTGGCGACGTTTTGCACCTGGAAGGTGAGCACCAGCACGGGCTCTTCCGTCTGGAACTTCCGCCGCGAGCGGTCGATGCCCGACACGGTGACGCCCGACACTCTGCGAAGTTCCACCTTAACGGGGGCGATTCTCAGATTCCCCAGCGCTATCCCGCCACGCAGACGAATGGTGATCTTGGCGAACTCCTCGCGTTGCCAGGCTTGGGCTGACCGGGAGAGGTCGTTGAGTTCCTCTCGGTAAAACCTGCCTTGAACTCCCCACGCGGAACCGCCCTCCCGCCGCCCGTCGCAGGCCGGTATCGCCAGACAGAAGGCCAGGGAAATCAGCAGTGCGAATCGGCTACTCATCATACTTAACAGTAGCAGACATTCGGTGAGAGTCAACATGGGCGGGCGGCTGGAAGCAGCCTTTCGTAGCTGGATTCGCAAGAATTCAGCCGTGCTGCAAGAACCGAATTCTTGCGAATTCGGCTACGGGCTCGGTCACTGTCCGCCGCCGGATGGGGTGCTCTTGCGGTGCCAGAGAGATTTCCAATAGGCTCGCTCGGCCGCGTAAACGATCCCTGGGGAAGGCCAGATCTTCGAGTGCTCGCTACGGTGTGCACCCACTATGCCGATCAGCAGGAACAGCGGCCCCGACTGGTCCTCGGGCGATTGGAAGCGGACGGTGAAGGTGTACGCCTTGGCGCCGGCCCAGCCGTCGCGATGAGCCGGATGGATGTACGGCCAGTCGGTCGACTTGCTGCTGCCCACGGTGTAGACGATCGGGTTGCCATAGCGACGCTTGAACTGCTGATAGCCTTCCTCGGCCAGGCCGAACTCCCAGGTGAAGGCGTCGGGCTGACCGATCAGCCAGAGAAGGTCCTTCGCTTGCGGGTGCTCGGCGGCCCAACTCCCGGTCACGTGGGTTCCGGCGGCAAACGCCACGATGGCCGCGGCTAGCAGTGCCATGCTCCTCGTCGACATCACGTCGCTTCCTTCTTCTCTTGCCGGTACTCGTCACGCTTCGCCGGGTGCCACTGGCGTTTCGCCAGTGCTGATTAGCTCGGAGCTTGCTCGCTAATTTTCCCAGAGCCCGCCGTGCGTCTACCGATTCGTGGCCGCACAAGCGAGAACTGACACATACGCTTAACGATCTCCTGGAACAACAACGAGCAAGCCCCGGTTTGTATTGCACTGGCGAGACGCCAGTGACACCCATCACCGTTGCTGATACGGACCTCCAGTCTACCAGGACCACCCGCACGGGGCAAAGCCGGCCAATCGACCCGCCGATTTGCGGGGCAATGCGGCACCACCCGCTCGCGGAATTGATTACTCTTCTCGCGCGACCGAATATACCAGAAACTACATGGCATTCTCGCCATCGGCGCCCTCTGCTGCCTATTAACCGGCCGCCGCCGCAAGCGGTAGTATGATCGCGGCTTCGGTGAGCCGTGAGCTATGAGCTATGAGCCATGAGCCTTTCGCAAACCACGTTCTTCCTTGGCTCATAGCTCACCGCTCACCGCTCAGGGCAAGAGGACACCACCGGTCGCGGCTTTATGGGAGCGATGCCATGCGAAACATTTCGGCGATGAGTGCGTGGATGATTACGCTGCTGGCGGCGACCTCGCTTCAGGCGACCGAATTCCGCCGGCTGCCGCTCAACCAGTTCAACCAGGACGACATCTACGTCGAGATGACTTTCCTCCGCGCACAAGCCCTGAGGCAAATCACGAAGGAAGATCCTCACGCAAAGCCGCAGAGGAAGAAGGGGGGAAGGTGATACGGTTATCGGCGTCTGCACGCGAAGTGTTGTTATTCGTGGTTGGAAAGCAACTGAAACCAGCCACGACGCACGCGGTACGGTCAACGATTTTCGTCCAAAACCTCATCTAACTCTCTGCGCCTTAGCGTCTTTGCGTGAGACTCCCTGCCGTCTTGGCCTAGTTTCATCGTCCGCCTCCGGCAATTTCCCGTAAACTGGCCGCGCTGGATTCCCCCCCACGGGTCGGCATTGCCATCTAAACCGAGAGCGGCAATAATGGAGGGGAACAGAGAAGTAGCATCCGGGGCCCCAAATTACCTATCTCATGCCTGATCGTACCATCGCTATTGGAGATATTCACGGTTGCGCCAAAGCGTTGGCAACCGTAATCGGGGCAATCGACCCGAAGCCCGGCGATACGCTGATAGCGTTGGGCGACTATGTGGACCGCGGGCCGGATAGCAAAGGCGTGCTGGAACAACTCCTCGAGTTGGAGCAGCGCTGCCGGCTGATCGCCCTGTTGGGTAATCACGACGAGATGCTGCTGCAAATTATCGGCGGCAAGCGGAAGCTATTAGGCGACTGGCTGAGCTTCGGTGGCAACACCACGCTGGCTTCCTACGATTGCGTGGTGCCCGACGACATGCCCGAGGCACATATCGATTTTCTCAAACGCTGCGTGCCGTCGCATGAGACCGACGGCTATCTCTTCGTTCACGCCAACTACATCCGCAGCCTGCCACTGGACAAGCAACCCGGCCGGGTGCTCCGCTGGGAATCGCTCAACGAGCGCCGGCCGGGCAGCCATTTCTCGGGAAAGAAGGTGATCGTCGGCCACACTTCGCAGAAAGACGGCGAGATTCTCGACCTGAACTACCTGAAGTGTATCGACACCTGCTGCTACGGCAACGGCTGGCTGACCGCTCTGGACATCGACTCCGGCCAACTCTGGCAAGCCGACAAGGAAGGCAACGCCAGGAGTTGAAGGCTGTTGCGGAAAGCGGAAAGGTTAGCCCGGTCGCCTGCGACTTGACTTTACCCACATCTTGAGACACACAGATGCAAGAAACCGGTGTTTTCCGAGGATTCTTGAGCCCGATCAAGCAGGCAACAGAGAGAGCCGGGGTTCGCTCGTTGCAGGAGCGACGTTTGGAAACCCTTGTTTCTTCGGAAAGAACGCGATTTTGCTAGCATCGATTTGTGGGTAAAGTCAAGTCGCCTGCGACCGGTACGGAGGCAATTGCCCGTTGTTCTTCCCGTCGCCGTGTGCCACTTACCGACGAATCTCGTCCGACTTATTCGCCGTGCGTGAAACGCCGGAGGGCGAATTCCGGGTCAACACGATCAGCTCACCGGGGCGGAGAAATCGGGGACGTCGTGTCAGCACCCGATACTCGCCCGGGAAACGCTCGTTAAACGTCTCTTCGTGCTTGTCGGTGGTGAAGACGTAGGGCGCGTCCGACTCGTCCAGATATTCGGCCAGCCCCTCGATATTCCCGTAACGGGGTATCGGCTGGTGGGCGTAGAAGACGATGCTCTCGCTGAGGAAGTTGTAGCCGGCCATCTGCACCGGGCCGGGATCGGCGCGGCGGATCTCGGCTATCAGCGACTGGGCGTTCTGGTAACGGTCGACTCGCATCGCCACGAAACCGAATATGGCCGTTATGAAGGCAACCGACGTTACGGCAAACGTGATCATTGTCGCCATCGGACGCTGCCGCTCGGAAAATCGCCAGCACAACAGGCCGCCGGCCACGAGAATAAGCCCCACCAACCCCAGCGACCACTGGCCGGGAAGGAAAAACGCGCTAATGATCGGTAGCGCTATCACCATGCCGATGCCGACGACGATCAGCGTGATGTTGGCGTTGCGAATCCAACCTCGGGCGACGTGGGCCGGGTCGGCGATCCAGCCGTCGACGAAGGCGGCCGTCAACAGGGCCAGGGCGGGGTAGGCGGGCAAAACGTAGTGAGGTAGCTTGGTCGTCACAATCGACCAGAACACCACGAACACACCCAGCCAGCAGGCACAGAAAATGTAACCAACCGTCCAGGCGTGCCGGCCGGCGATCCGTCGCCAGGACTCCATCAAGCTAGGCCCCAAGAAAACCGCCCAGGGAAAGAACCCGATCAGTATGGCCGGGATGTAGTACCAGAACGGACCGCTGTGACCCAGGAACGGTTGCGTGAAGGGGCGGAGGTTGTACTTGGCGAAGAAGTCGGCCAGCCAGACACCGTCGGTTCGCAAGCCGACCAGCACGTACCACGGCCCGGCCACCGCCAGCACCACGACCACCATCGTCAGCGGACGCATCCGCCACAAGGCCCTGAAGAAGTTCCGCGGCCCAAACACCCGACCGATACTTCGGGCTATCTCCACGTAACGATTGCCGCCCGACCGGGCCGGCTCGATCTCGGGGGCTTGCAGTCGCTGCATCACCAGCAGGAACATGCCGATTGCGGCGGCCGGCACCAATAGTCCGATCGGCCCCTTGCCCAGCACGGCCACGGCGATGCAAGCGTACATCAAGACGAACACCAGCCACGAGTCGGGCAGATATTGGCCGGCCGTCGGGTTGACCGGCTCGGCTGCCTCGCGGTCGTCATTCGCGCGTCGTTGTTTTGCGATGCCGCCGGCGACGAACAGCAACATGGCCATCGCCGTGGCGAAGGTCATTGCCGTATCAACTGTCGCCGCCCGGGCGGATACGGTGAAGATGATCGTCGAGGCCGTAATCAGCCCTGCCCAAAGCCCTACCCGGGCATTGAAAAGCAGCCGTCCCAGGTGATAGCTGATTATCGCCGTGCCGACCCCCAGCACGGCCGACCAGAATCGCACGGCGAACTCGGTCATTCCGAAGAGGGAATAGCCGCTGATCATCAGCCAGAACATCAAGGGCGGCTTGTCGGGAAAGATGACGCCGTTATACATCGGCACGACCCAATCGCCCCGTTCCATCATCTCGCGAGCACAGGAGGCATAGAGCGGTTCGTCTTCATCCCAGAGCGCCGTGGCGCCCAGGTTGGTAAAGAAGATCACCGCGGCGGCGGCCACGATCCAGAGTTGATGACGTACCAATTGTGACACGACGACACCTCCTTGCACAAATTCACCATCCGGCTTACCGGCGTCCAAAGAAACCGGGGCGACGAAGTTTAGAACATACCCCGTCCCACAACAACAGCAGTCTACCCACCCCCGGCCGACGGGGGGGCGCGAGACTTGGGACTGTGCGATTCCGCTTTGGACGATCAGACGTTACACTAGTATTGATCTTTGCATGGTCAATAACAGATGCGTATTCTGCCCCACGTTCGCGCCCGTAGCTCAACGGATAGAGCAGCGGACTTCTAATCCGCAGGTTGCAGGTTCGAGTCCTGCCGGGCGTGCTTTGTGAACTGCCGCTATGATTGCGTGTTAGCGGCGGTGCTTGCCCCGCGCTTCCAGAGCGCCCACCTACCGCCGGGCGGTTGCTTTGTGCCAGAAGGACTTCCAATAGGCGCGATCGATTGCGTGGACGTCGAACTGGTAGTCGGGCGGAAGCGGCCGGGGTAGGATGCCGTAGTTCTGCATCTCGCGGATGTAGGGACCGTTGGGGCGAAAGCCGGGCATGTCGAACCGCTTCCCCTCGGCCAGTCGGCCGGAGGCGTCGTTGATCGCTCCGAGTATCTCTTGATAGTCGGGATCGTTCGTATCCTTGAAGACCGCCTGACCGCACAGCTCCAGGCCGCCGGCCCGACGCGACAAGGGCGCCCGAATCAACAGCGACTTTTCCGGCCGGTCCAGGCTGCAATAGGCCTGATAGAGTTGCGACTCGCCGTGCTGGAAATAGGCCAGGTGGCGGATGAGGATGATGTCGTTCACGTCGTCCAGTAGCGGCTGGGGCGGCTCGCGGTGACCGAACTGGAAGTAGAACGCGCCCTTCTTCGGATTGCGATAGGTCGGCTTGCTGGCCTTGTGGCAGGTCCCGCAGCGGCGGCGGAGCGCCGCGGCCGGATACTTCACCGGGTACATGCCCGAGCCGAGCGCCGCGTATGTGCCCGGATAGGTCGCTCCCGACTCGATCCAAAGCCGTATCATGGTCTGCTCGCGCTGGGATAGCTTCGCGTCGTGATGGCTGCCGTCGATCAGCTTCATCAGCTTGCTGGCCGAGGTGCCCAAGTCGCGCGGGGCTTTGTCGCCGTACTTATTCCGGCCGTCGCTCACCAGGCCGTTAACGAACATGGCCCAATACGAAACCGTGTACATCGCCGTCCGATCGCCCGACAGGTCGACGCCCCCCTCGCGCCGCTCGGCCCCGTGGCATTCGGTGCAATGCCGGTCGAGTATCGGCTGGATGTCGCGTGGGTAGTCGAACACATCGGGCAAGCCCGTGAAGGGTTCGATTTGGCTGGGCTTTCGCTCGACGGCCGCCAGCGTACTTAGCGGTCGAGAGTGTGGCGCTCGGGTGCGCTGTTCGTGGCAGCCCAGGCAGCTTGTCGTTTCGCCCGGCTGCACGGTGACGAAGCTCTGCATCCGCTTGACCGACCGATCGTTCTCATCCAGCGCGACGAAAAACAGCGACCTCAGCGCCGGCAGTTCCATGTAAGCCGAGCCGTCGGGCTCGACGGGCACGATACCCAGCGTGCGTTCCAGGGTGAAGGTGCCGCCGATGGTTAGCGGTTCCTGCCCGCCCGAGAAATTGGCCGGCTTGGGTAACTGCTCCAGCACGAGCAGCTTCTTGATTTCACCGCGCCGGACGCCCTCCATGTTGCGGCCTTCGTAGATATCCGAAAGGATCAACCGTCCGGTCGTTCGGGAGTTCTCTATCCGGGAGGGGACGATCGGCTCGCGCCCGCGTGGCCTAAGCGGCCGGGGTTCGTGGCAATCCCAACGGGCGCCCTTTTCGGCCGGCTTGAAGAGTAGCTGCGTGTTGCCCCGGGCGTCGAGCAGGTGGATGCCCGCCTTGTCGGCCACCAGGAAGTGATTCGCCGA
>CAZDHN010000283.1:0-8029 GCA_964505115.1 uncultured Planctomycetaceae bacterium | reverse complement strand
GGAAACTTGCTGCTAGCAACAACTTACGGAAAACTACGCTTCAGCCGGATGAACCATAATTTGTTTCGTTGTCCGCTGCCGAGAACGCGTCGGGGGAGAAGATACGGACACTTTGCCGGTTGGGCTGCGCTGGTACTCGCGTCGAAAACTGGCTACCAAATCCACACAAGCCTTCCGTTGGGTAGCTACTCCGCGCGCGCCAGGCAACTCTTCTTGCGGACAAACAAAACAGAGTTGACGCGCGCATTGTTGGGTCGTAGAGTTTTGTGCTGTTCATCGCCATTCAGGCAGGGAATGCATGATAGCGGACATCGCTTTGGAACGGTTTCCAGGCGGTCGTGACGGTTGTCGCGGCATTTCCAAATAGACAATAAGCGATGAGAGGTCGCTACGCCATCAACTGGAGGTAACACCCATGTTGCGTAGAATCTTACTGACAAATCTACTGACCCTGTTGGTTGCCCCGGCCGCCCTGGCGGACGGTTGGGCACTCGAGATGTTCGAGGCGACCAACCACGACTTCGGCTCGGTCGCCAGGGACTCGAAGACCGAGTTCGAGTTCGTTCTGACCAACATCTTCGTCGAGGACGTTCACATCGCCAGCGTTAGCTCAAGCTGTGGATGCACCAGCCCAAAAATCACCAAACCGACACTGAAGACGCACGAAAAAGGCTCCATCCTGGCCAAGCTCAACACGGACACCTTCCTGGGCCGCAAGGGCGCCACCCTGACCGTCACAATCGACAAGCCGTATTATACCCAGGTGCAACTGCACGTTCGCGGCTTTATCCACGGCGACGTGCTGCTGCAGCCCGGCAGCGTGGAACTCGGCGGCGTGGACGAGGGCACGGCGGCCAAGAAGACAATCAACGTCAGCCACATTGGCAACAGCAATTGGAAAATCCTTGAGGTCAAGAGCGCCAACCCACACATCTCGGCCCAGGTTGAAGAACTTAGCCGTAGCAGGGGCAGGGTCTCTTACCAACTGGCGGTCCAGCTAGACGAAAATGCGCCGGTCGGCTATTTCAAAGACCATCTAATGCTGGTCACCAACGATCATAACGCCAGCGAGGTGCCGGTCCCGGTCGAGGGTCGCATTGTGCCGGGAATCACGGTAAGCCCCGCCTCGCTGTTCATGGGCGTGGTGAAGCCGGGCGAGAAGGTCACCAAGCAATTGGTCGTCAAGGGCAAGAAGCCCTTTAGGATACTCTCCGTCTCCTGCGACAACGGCCAGTTCGAGTTCGACACCACGGCCGAGCAGCAGCCCAAGTTGGTTCACCTGATTCCCGTAACCTTCGTGGCCGGCGAAGAGCCCGGCAAAGTGGCCAAGACGATCCGCATCGTAACCGATTCGAGCGACACATCGCCCCCGTTGGCTGCCTTCGCGGTCGTGTCGCGGTAGGATGGATTCGGAGCCGCCCCGTCCTCGGGGTGGGTAGCGTCGGGTCATCGCAACTGGCGGTGAGAACTTTGTCCTCTTTCCGTAGCGGGAAGGGGACAGGTCCATGTTTTCGGCCATCGTCTATCTGCAAAAGACGTTTTTCGGCCGAAAAATGGACCAGTCCCCGACTGGCCGGAATCGCTCGGCATCACTTCTTCGGCGGATCGAGCGATATCAATTGCTTTCCGCTTGGCGCGGCGGGACACTGTCCGCAGGCGCCGCAACTCGCCGATTTCTTGTTTTGCCCTATGCGGAAGAAGCGACGGACGACGTAAATCGCGGCCGCGACGATCACGCATAAGACGGCCAGATTCTGCATATCCATCATTGTCTGCTACCCTCCGATCCACATGCCGACTTGATATGTGATTAGGGCTCCCAGGTAGGCCAGCGTGGTCATGTAAGTGAAGGTGAACAGGGGCCAGCGCCAACTGTTGGTTTCACGCTTGATGACCGCCAACGTGGCCGCACATTGAGCGCAGAGGGCGAAAAACACCATTATCGACAGCGCAACCGGAACGTTGAAGAGCCGCTCGCCCGTGTCGTCGCGAGTGGCATTGCGTAGTTTGGCCTGCAGTTGCGTTGTCCCTTCGTCGCTGCCCGTATCGACGTCTTCGCCCACGTTGTAAACGACGCCCAGGGTGGCCACGACCACTTCGCGGGCGGGAAACGAGGCGAGCACGGCACAACCGATCCTCCAGTCCCAACCGAGCGGCTTGACCAGTGGTTCGATCGTGCGTCCCAGGCTCCCCAAGAAACTCTGCCGCTGATATTCGGCAATTATCTCGCGATCCAGTTGGGACAATTCCGCGGCGATCTCTTCCCGTTCCGCGCTTTTGGGTCCCGCCGCGGCAAGCCTGCTTTCAAGCTCCCGTTGCCGTGCCAGATAGGGCCCTTCCACTTCCTCGGTATGATGAGGATAGTACAGCGCGGCCCAAACCAGAATAGAAACGGCCAGGATCATTGTGCCGGCACAGCGAATGAATATCCAGCCGCGTTCCCAAACCCGATGAAAGACCGTCCGAACCGATGGTCGCCTGAAGGTGGGCAGTTCCATCAGAAACAGCGGTCGCTTGCCGCGCAGGAAGGTTTTTTTGAGGACCAACGCCGCTACTATCGCTGTAACGATACCCAGCAGGTAGAGCGCCGCCAGTGTAATCCCCTGCAAATTCACCAATCCGCCAAGATACGACCGCCGAGGAATGAACGCGGCGATCAGTAACGCGTAAACCGGAAATCTGGCCGAACAGGTCATTAGCGGGGCGACCAGGATCGTGGTCAAGCGGTTGCGCTCGTCGCCAATCACCCGCGTTGCCATAATGCCGGGAACGGCGCAGGCGAAGGACGAGAGCATCGGTATAAACGACTTGCCGCTGAGCCCCACGCGAGCCATCATTCGGTCCATCAGGTAGGCGCCCCGGGCCATGTATCCGCAATCTTCCATGAGGGCAATGAAAAAGAACAGAATCAGGATTTGCGGCAGGAAGACCAGCACGGCCCCCACCCCGCCGACCACGCCGTCGACCAGTAGACTGCGAAGCGCGCCTTCAGCCATCGCGCCCTCGATCCAACCGCCCACGCCCGACATCATCCAGTCGATCCCGTCCATGAACGGTTTGGCCCAAACGAATACGAACTGAAAAACCACCGCCATCAAGGCGGCAAAGATCAACAGTCCCCAGACACGATGGGTTAGCACCCGATCTATCAGGTCGGAAGGCGTGGGCTTGTAGCGTTTGGGCTCGGTCAGCACACCCTCGAGAATCTTCCGCGCCCAACCGTACCGGGCGGTGGTCTCCACGCCCGGCACCTCGTGGCCCGACTCGGCCAATTGTGATCGGGCGGCTTGAAGCTCTCGGCCAATTTCTTCACCATTTTGCGGAAACAGGATCCCTTGGAGGTAGCCGTCCACGTCGAGCAGCAAACGCTCGACCAGCCAACGCGGAAGCGGCCGTGATCCGCGTTTCGGCTTTCCACGGACCAAGAAACGGTCGGCCAGGAGCCCTTTGAGTCGATCGACCTGTTGCTCGAACACTTGCGGAAACGGCGTCGGGCGGGGCTCCACCGGTCGGACGATCACCCGAGCCAGAGCGTCTTTCAACTCGGCAATGCCGATCCGCCGATTGGCCTGCGTGGCGACGACCGGAATGCCCAGTTTTCGCTTGAGCTGCTCGATGTCGAGCGACAGGCCGTGGTCCTCGGCCACGTCGATCAAGTTCAAGGCCAACACGGTGGGCAAGTTGAGTTCCAGCACCTGGCTGACCAGGTACAGGTTGCGCTCGAGGTTGCTGGCATCGACGATGCAGATGACCGCGCCGACCCGACCGGCACCCGCTTGGCTACCGAGAAGCAAATCGACCGCCACCATCTCGTCGCGGCTGCGGGGGGCCAGGCTGTAGAGGCCGGGAAGGTCGACCAACTCGTAGCGACGGCCGTCGTGCTCCATTTCGCCGGTCTTCTTCTCGACCGTCACGCCCGGATAGTTACCCACCCGTTGACGGACGCCGACCAGATCGCTGAAGATAGTCGACTTTCCGGTGTTCGGATTGCCGATCAGCGCGATGGTCAACTCGCTCGGCAGTTTGGCGGACTCGGACGTGGAAGACATAGCGGTCAAGACCCGTGGTCAATTCTCAGTTGCCCGTGACCACTATTGACGGTTGTATTGCCGATGGGCGAAGGCGGCGGCTCTGATCCGCTCATTCCCATGCAAGGATCATGCTACTTCGCCCTGGTCGGCTTGACCAAGACCTTGAGCAGATCGTTGGAACGGAAGCAGATTTTGTGTCCGGAGAGCCTGATGATGCAGGGGTTTCCCGGCCTATACATCTGGACCTTGGTGCCGCTGTACAGCCCGAATTCCTCCAATCGATGCACATCGGTGGGCCGACCGTCGATTCGCCTTACCCGGCCCGATTGCCCGGCGGCTAGGCGATTGATCGAGACAAGACTATTCACGGCTTTTTTCACGGTTGCTTTCATCCCGATTTGGCTTCTCAATGAGCGGAACGGCCTGGCAATTTACGACTGAGACTCATTATCACTATCGTAATAAGGATACCGCTTTCGATATCGAAAAACAACCCCCTGGCGAAAAACTCGCCAAGAAACTCGAATATTCCGGGAAAACACCCCCATGAGGGCGGTAGTTAGTATGGTCTCGTTGGGGGTGGTGGCGGGCATGGGCTTGTTGGTTTCTGTTGCAGAAAACGGCTGACAATAGGTCCCCTCTCCCAGAGGGCGAGGGGAGAACTCTTACGACGCCATCCCACGAAAACGCCCACTGGCATCCGAAAAGTGGTTCATCCGGCTGAAGCGTAGTTTTCCGTAAGTTGTTGCTAGCTAGCAGCAACTTTCCCGGCGTTGCCAGTAAGGCCAGTGCGTTTGGCTGGGGCAAATATGCGTTTTCAGAACAAAGGGGGATATGTTTTTGTGCCTGATCGGCCCATCGTTGTGATTGGTCCGGTGCCTTCGTCGCCGCAAACCCTTGATGTCCAAGGAGATCCTGATACAATCCCCGGTCAGTCGGGCTCTGCTGGCGAGCAACCCGATCGAACGAAGGGAAGGGCCGTGTTTTCCATTGGGAACCGCGGCCCTTTCGCCTTTTCAGTCCCCTTTGTTCTGAAAACGCACCCTAATGTTGGCGATTCCGTGACCCAGCTACGCTTCAGCCGGATGAACCCGAAAAGTCTCGCCAGTCTACCCAATATCACACCAAGTTGGCGCAAACCGTTTAATACTAGCACCTTACGCTCATCTGTCGCCGCGTTCAGCCATTTTATTTCGGCCGGCTTGCGCATTTCTTGCAAGAAACTTGCATAAAACTAGCAGCGGGTGATTGATTTCTTTCACCAAGTAAAGGATACTTGAAGGATAGACTTGTCAGTCGGCCTACGGGACGGTGTGCTATGCTGGTGGAAGAACGCCGCGCGCAGCTTTTGGAATTGGTTCGCAATCGGCGATTCGCCTCGCTGCCGGAATTGGCCGAGCAGTTGCAGGTTTCCGAATCGACGATCCGACGCGATCTCGACTACCTCGAGGAGCAAGGCTCCGCGCGGAGGATCCATGGCGGTGTGTTGTACTCGGGCACTTCTCCCAAGGTGCCGCATTTCGAATCGCGGCAACCGGTCGGCTGGCAGAGGAAGCGAGCAATTGCCGAGGCGGCGGTCGCCTTGGTCAACGACGGCGATACCATACTAATGGACGGCGGAAGCACTACCTACGAGGTCGCTCGACTACTGGTCGGAAGACCGCTGCAAGTGGTGACCAATTCGCTGCCGGTGGCCAACCTGTTTGCCTCCGACTCGGGCAGCGATCTGGTGATGATCGGAGGCAACATTTGCCCTCGCACGGGGGTTTCGCTGGGGCCGTTTTCCGACAGAATGATTGAAACGCTTCGCGTGCGAAAGACAATTTTCAGCGTGGCCGGTATTAACGAGGAAGGGTTCTTTAACAACAACCTGCTGCTGGTGGAAAGCGAACGGGCGATGATGCGGGCGGCCGACGAGGTAATCGTCGTGGCCGACAGCTCGAAATTCGGACACCAGAGCCTGACACACCTTTGCGAACTGAGGGCCGTCGACTATCTGGTTGTTGACGACGGCATAACCGAACAGTGGCGAGAGAAGATCACCGCCGCCGGCGTTAAGCTACTGACCGCCGAACATAAAGTAGAGGTTTAGGCTTCGGAACCATCCCGCCCTCGGCGACGTAATTCGCGGCGGGGACGCCGCGGCTCGGATATGAAAACGTGACGTAACTGCCGTCGGATACACAACCCCCAAGGACAAACCGGATGAGCACCTGTGCCCCGCTCGATCGAAACGCGGTCGAACAGATTGTCCGAGAGATAGTACTGAACAGCAGCGGAGCAGCGAACGATCAGCCGAATCTGGTCGTGAGCATCTCCGCCCGACACGTTCACCTGACCGACGAGCACGTGGAAACGCTGTTTGGCGCCGGCAGCACGTTGACGGTGATGAAGGATCTCTACCAGGACGGATTCTTCGCGGCCGAGGAGACCGTGATGGTGGTCGGTCCGCGGAAGCGGATGTTGCCCTCGGTGCGGATACTTGGCCCCACCCGACCGGAGAGTCAGGTGGAGATGGCCTTTACCGACTGCATCTCGCTGGGTATCGCGGCGCCGGTTCGCGCCAGCGGCGACTTGGACGGCACGCCGGGTTGCGTGCTGGTCGGACCGAAGGGGGTGGTGGAACTCAAGCAGGGAGTGATTCGCGCCGAACGGCACGCACACATGAGCCCCGCCGACGCCGTGCATTACGGCGTCAAGGATCGCGAGCGGATGAGCCTGCGGATTGAATCGTCGTGCCGGACGGTATTCGAGAACGTGCTGGTCCGGGCGCAAGAGGGAATCAAGTTGGAAGTACACCTCGACACCGACGAGGGCAACGCCGCCGACTTGGATAACGCTACCAAAGTTGAATTGTTTAAATGTTTTTAAGTCTTTCTGGAGAGGACAACCATGGCAAAGATAATGGAAGCGTTGGGCATGATCGAGACCAAGGGCTTCGTGGTCCTGGTCGAAGCCACCGACGCAATGATGAAAGCTGCCAACGTGCAGTTTCTCGGCTGGGACAAGGCCGGAAGCGGCATGGTCAGCGCATTTGTAACGGGCGACGTGGCGGCGGTCAAAGCGGCCACCGACGCCGGGGCGGCGGCAGCCAGCCGAATTGGAGAGGTAGTCAGCGTGCAGGTCATTCCGCGACCCCACGAAGACCTCGAGATCGTTCTGCCCATGCCAATCAAACCCAAGAAGTCGTCTTAGTCAAACAAGACGAGACAACCACCACAAGTAACTATCTTAATGCAACCGAACCCGCAGCCAAACGGAACCGTTCCGAAAGATCGTTAAGTGCTTAGCGATGTTTGCGGTTAGTACCAAAAGAGACTAAAAAGGGAAGAACCAACAATGCAAGACGCCATTGGAATGCTCGAAACGAAGGGCCTCGTGGCATTGGTCGAAGCGACCGACTCCATGGCCAAGGCCGCCAACGTGCAGATCATCAAGCGAGTTTCGATCGGCGGCGGACTGATCACAACCGTCGTCCGCGGCGATGTGGGCAGCGTGCGAGCGGCCGTCGAGGCCGGCGCCAACGCCGCTTCGCAAGTAGGCGAACTGGTCGCCAGCCACATCATCCCCCGTCCGGCCGACGGCGTGATCGAAGCCTACCTGTCATAGGCGGCAGGGCCGCCAACCGGACCGGTGCTACCGCACCCAGGCAAGAACCCGCGACCGTTGGTCGCTGATCTTTGTCAAAAGCTTAACAATCCTTGAGGCTAGTAGTGTAGCGTGGATGCCGTGGGAAGAAGGTGCCTGTCACCTTTTTCCCCCTAACCCCTGGTCCCTAACCCCTGGCCCCTGGCCCCTAACTCCTGGCCCCTGACCTCCCATGAAGATTCTCGTAGCCAACCTCGGATCGACGAGCTTTAAGTATCGTCTGTTGGACATGGACGACGAGCGGCAGCTTGCGCGCGGCGCGATCGATCGGATCGGCGCGGAGCAAAGCAGTCTGACGATCGAGATCGGCGACAACCGCCAGGAGCGCTCCGCCCACGTACCCGACCATG
>CAZDHN010000282.1:0-8109 GCA_964505115.1 uncultured Planctomycetaceae bacterium | reverse complement strand
CACTGGTCGGAAGCCTGGATCGACGTACAACTCGGGCTGGCCCTGTTGGCCGGCGGCAAGGAGGCGCAAGCGATCGGCCACTTGCAGAGGTCGGTGTTGGCGGCCGGCGAATACGATCACCCCTTGACGGCCACCGCCCTGCTGACCCTGGGCCAACTGGCGATGGGTCGGGGCGACTACGCGGCCGCCTCGCGGTTCTTCCTGGAAGCCAGCTACGCGGCCGTCAACTTCTTCGACGGCACTTTATTGGAAGAGGCCCTGCGCTACGGGACGCTGGCGCACATCTTGGCCAACCGCAAGGGCATGTATCCCCCGCTGGTCCCGGCCGCCCGCTGGGCCAAGGTCAAGAGGCTCCGCCAGTTGCAGGCCTCGTTGCTGCTCTGCGCGGCCGAGAATTACGCCGTATTGCGGCAAACCCGACAAGCGGCCGGGCTTCTGAACGACGCCAAGCTGACCATCGGCCGTCGCGAGATGGGTGCCGGCCGAATCGGCGCGCAATTGAGTTTCCTTAACGCCCTGGTGCTGTTTCAGCAGGGTAAGATCGACCATGGCGATCAAGCCCTGGCGACCGCGATGGGCTACATGCGGCACGGTTCGCACTGGCTCTTCCGAATTGCGCTGGCCGACAAGCTCTACGTGGCCGGCAGCATCACGCCACGAGTGGCGATGGACCTTTACGGTGCCGTGCTCCGCGATCCGAAACCGGCCGATTGGTCGGCCAGTCCGATGGAATCGATGGCCGTGCTGGTCAGCCCGCACCCGGCGGCCTTGGAACACTGGTTCGAAGTTGCCATGCAGCGGAAGAGCTTCGAGACGGCGATGGAAATCTCCGATCGGATGCGGCGGCACCGCTTCTTCAGCACGCTCGCTTTCGGCGGCCGGTTGGAGTCGTTGCGATGGATTTTGGAAGGGCCGGTCGACGCGCTGGACGCCAAGGCCCAGCTACAGCGAAAAGACCTGCTGGTCCGCTTCCCCGCCTACGAGAAACTGTCCCAGGAAGCCCGGCGGATACGCGAGCAACTGGGCGCCGAGCCGCTGGTTGTCAACGACCCGGAAGCCGCCACCAAACAGAAGAAGGCCCTGGCCGATCTGGCCAGGTTGAGCATGCTTCGCGAAGCCGTTCTGCGCGAGATCGCCGTCCGCCGCGAGCCGGCCAAGCTGGTCTTCCCGCCGCTGAAGCCAATCAAGGAGATTCAGGCTTCGCTACAGCCCGGTCGGGCACTGCTGGTTTTCTTCGCCACCAGCCGGCACCTGTATGGGTTCCTGTTGAACAAGGAGCGATACACCTACTGGCAAGTTGGTGCTCCGGCCGTGTTGAACAAGCGGATTGTCGGCCTGCTCCGCGAGATGGGTCAATTCGACCAGAACCGCGAGTTGAGCCTCAAGGAGTTGGCCGACACCAAGTGGAAGCAATCCGCCCGGGAAGTACTGGACCTGATCCTAAAAGGCTCCAAGGCCGATTTCGCCAAGAATTTCCAGGAACTGATCATCGTGCCCGACGGCGCGCTCTGGTACGTGCCGTTCGAAGCGCTCGAGGTGGAAGTCGACGGCCAATTGCAGCCGCTGATCTCGAGGTTCCGGATTCGCTACGCACCGACCATTTCGCTGGCCGTTCCCGATGGTCGCGGTCGCAAGCCTTCGGGCAACACGGCCGTGGTGGTAGGTCGGCTCTTCCCGCGCGACGACGAATCGGTGGCACAAGCCGCCTTTGAGCAACTCTCCCGCGCCGTTCCCGGGGCCGTGGCCTTGAATTCCATCATGCCCGGACCGTCGTCCATTTACGGGGCGCTATTCGATCGGCTGATTGTATTGGACGACATACTCCCCTCGGAAACCGGTCCCTACGGCTGGGCTCCGGTGCAAATCGAGCGCGGCAAGCCGGGCAATACACTGGGCGACTGGCTCTCGCTGCCCTGGGGCGGCCCGGAAACGGTCATCCTACCCGGCTATCACACGGCGGCCGAGAACTCGCTAAAACGGGTGGACCCGGCGGCGGCCGGCGCGGAAGTGTTTTTGTCGATTTGTGGGCTGATGTCCACCGGCGCGAAAACCATCCTGTTGAGTCGCTGGCGTACCGGTGGCCAAACCGCCTTCGAATTGGTCCGCGAGTTCGCCCAGGAGTTGCCGCACACCTCGCCAGCCGACGCCTGGCAACGAGCCGTGCTGCTGACGATGGATTCGCGGCTGAACCTGGAAGCGGAGCCCCGCCTGAAACGCACGGTCGGCGAAGACCCGCCAAAAGCAACGCATTCCTTCTTCTGGTCCGGCTACATGCTGATCGATTCGGGCTCGGCTCCCAAGCAGCCGGAACCCGGCCCCGACGCCCCCGTGCTGAAATTCAAGAAGAAACCGGCCAAACCGGACTAAACGTTCGGCAAGGCAGAGTAGGCAAGCTGCGCAGTTGGCAATTGCTATAAAGCCGCGACCGTTGGTCGCGATTGGAGGCCGGGCCAGCCGGGGACTGGTCCATTTTTCGGCCGAAAGGGGCCTTTTGCTGTTAGACGATGGCCGAAAATATGGACCAGTCCCCAGTGCAAGCGCATCCACCCCAACCAGACTCGCATGGAATTATTCGGGCGAAGCGCGCATAATGACATGTGGCCATCCGTGGAGCTCCCAACGTTCGATCCATCCCACCATCTGGAGTCATGCCCATGTTGCGTTTAGTGCGATCTACCATGCTGCTCTTGCTAACGGCCGGAGTGTTGGTCGGCGGTCAGGCTCGGGCGGAAAACGAAGGCCAGGAAGATCTGGATCGGGCTACCGAAGCGAAACTGGGAGCTTCCAAGCTGGTCGATCTGGCCAAGGTGATCGAGCTCTGCCAGAGTGCTTTGAAGAAGGGGCTCGACGAGCCGAACACCAAATTCGCCAACCAGTTGTTGGCATCGACCCATTGCCAGCGGGGCGAGAACGTTGCCCAGACCATCTTCGCCGCCTCGCCTCCAGACCCGAATTGGCCGCAGTACCGGCGTCTGGCGCTGGCCGATCTGGAGAAGTCCGTCGAGCTCAACGCCTTGCAGCCCGAGGCCTTCTTCCGCATCGCCCAACTCAACCTGCTGCCCGGCGGAGACGCCAAACGGGCGGCCGAAGCGCTCGATAAGTCGATCGATCTGGAGTCCGACAATCTTCGACTTCGGACCAAGGCGCTAACGCTTCGGGCGAGCATTCAAAAGGACCCCAAGAAAAAGATAGCCGATCTGGACGCGGCGATTCTCGTTCGGCCCGACGACGCGGTCGCGCTGCGGACCCGGGGTCTGGAGTTTGGCAAGCAGGGCAAATTTGAAAAGGCACTCGCCGATTTCAAGGCGGCGATCAAGATTGATCCCGACAACGCTCCGACCCACGAAGCCCAGGCCATGGTACTGGCTACGATGAAGAAGTACGACGAAGCGTTGGTCTGCCTGGATCAGGCTCAACAACTCGAACCCAAGTCGGTCGTGCCGCTGATGCGTCGGGCGCAGGTCCACAGCCTGCAATCCAACTTCACGGCCGCCCTGCACGATCTCGATCAGGCTATCGCCATGCAGCCCGACAACGTCGCCGTGCTGATCCTGCAAGCCGAGGTCTATCACACTTTGAACCAACTCGACAAGGCCCTGGCCGCCGCCGACAAGGCCCTGGCATTGAATCCCAAAGCGACGATGGCCAAACGCCTCCGCGCGATGCTGCTGGCCGACGCCGGCAAGATGGGCGCGGCGATCGACGATCTACAAGCATTGCTCAAGGACGATCCCAAAAACGTCACCTTGCGATTGCAGCTTGCCCTGTTCTACTACGCCGAAAAGAAATCCCAGAAGGCGATCGAGATGTTTTCCGACATCTTGGCCGACGATTCCGACAACGCGAGGGCTTTGCGCGGTCGGGCCGATGCGCTGCTGGGGATCGGCAAGCATGCCGAAGCGATTGCCGACTACGAAAAAGCGCTTAAGCTCCAGCCTGAAGACTCCGGCATCTGCAATAACCTGGCCTGGGTGCTGGCCACTTCGCCGGAAGACAAGATCCGCGACGGAAAACGTGCCGTCAAGCTGGCCACCAAGGCCTGCGAACTGACCAAATACAAGAAACCCCACATCCTCAGCACGCTTGCCGCCGCCTACGCCGAGACGGGCGACATGAAAGACGCCATCAAGTGGTCCGAAAAGGGTGTCGAGCTAGGCAGCGAAGAACAGAAAGAGCCGCTAACCAAGGAATTGAAGAGCTATCGGGCCGGCAAGCCCTGGCGTGAAATGCTGCCCGAAAAGGAAGAGGACGACAAACCACCCGAAGCAAAGAAGTAGTGATGGGAACCGCCTCAATTTGACAACAATCTCGCGATCAGGGACACTGAAGTTAGCCGAAGCCAGCCACTCGCGGCCACCGTTTAGCCCCAATACCGTTCGTGATTCACTGTTAGCCCGGTCGCCTACGACCGGATTGTGCGGTGGATTCCCCGGTTTTCCGGTCGCAGGCGACCGGGCTAACATCAATTCCCGCGAAACACGAACGGTATTGCGTTTAGCCCCGGCGGCCACGCCGGGTAATACAGACCAACAATCGCGCAATTTCAACACTAAGCAAAGAGGTAATCAGCAATGGCAGCGAAGACAGACCGACGGTGTTTCCTGGCCAGGGGTGTAATTGGAGCGGCCGGCATCGGCGCCGCCTATGGCAGCATCGAAGAGGGTACGCTCCAGGCGGCCATGCAGGACGGAACGGCCGCGGCCGAAACCGCAACCAAGAAGCCCCTGACCGACATCCCGGCCGGCAGCCTGCCGTGCGGCAAGATCGGCAACGTTTCGTTGAGCCGGCTGATGATCGGCGGCAACCTGATCGGCGGTTGGGCTCATAGTCGCGACCTGATGTATGCCTCGAAGTTATTTCAGGCCTACAACACCGAGGCCAAGGTCTTCGAGACCTTGGAGCTTGCCCAAGCCTGCGGCGTCAACACGATCCAGTTGGACCCCGCCTGCTGGCCCGTGGTAACGAAGTACAACCAGAATCGCGCCACGAAACTCCAAACCATAGCCTGCATTTCGTTCTTCGAGGACAAGACCAAGATGAACGACGAGGTCAAGCGGCAAGTCGACTTGGGCGCCACGATGCTCTATTCGCACGGCGGCCGGACCGACTCGCACATGATGAAGGGCGGCACGATGGACGTTATCGGTCAGATGGTCGACGCGATCAAGGCCCAGGGCCTGCCCGCCGGAGTCGGTGGCCATTCGCTGAAAATGCCCATCGCCTGCGAGAAGGAGAAACTCAACGTCGACTTCTACGTCAAGACTCTCCATGCCGACAGCTACTGGTCGGCCACGCCCGGCGAACATCGCAAGGAGTACGACTGGATGAAGGGTGGGGCGTCGGACCACAACGTGAACCACGACAACATGTGGTGCAACGATCCCGAGGAGACGGCCGCCTTCATGGAAACGGTCGACAAACCTTGGCTGGCCTTCAAGGTAATGGCCGCCGGCGCCATTTCGCCGCGCAAGGCGTTCCCCCACGCTTACCGCAACGGGGCCGATTTCATCATTGCCGGAATGTTCGACTTCCAGGTCGAGAGCGACGTGAAAATAGCCATCGAAGGCCTCCGCAAAGCCCGCAACCGAAAACGGCCTTGGCGAGCGTGAGGCGAGCAGTCCGTTAGCCCGTATTTCTCACCAACATCGTCACGAGAGGTCGTAAGTGTCGAGTTATTACACGGGCCGATGTTGCTAGGCCGATGTTGCTAGGCCGATGTTGCTAGGCCGATGTTGCTCGCTGGCCAAGTACGGACACAATCGCGACGGCAAACGAGGCGTTCCGCAAATCAACTACGGCCTGCTTTGCGATCGCGACGGCTGTCTCGTCGCCATTGAGGTGTTCCCCTCGCTGGTGACGAGATTTGGCCCGAATTGGACCCCGGAGCAGGCTGGTCCCGAGGGAAGTCTCCCTATCAGGCGGCGGCCGGTTCGGCCCGTGGAGGCAGCACGGAAGGAGCGGCAGAGTCGTTGGCCGGGTGCCAGTGGCACACTCAAACAGTGCCAGCCACACATCCCACGCAACCGAGCCTACTTCCCCTTCTTCCTTGCCTTCAGGCGGAAGTCGAGTTCGCGGCGTTCGAGGTCGACGCGGGCGACGGTTACTTGGAGGCGGTCGCCGAGGCGGAAGGTGTTGCCTTTGCGGCGGCCGGAAAGGGTGTGGGTGGCGCGGTCGAATTGGAAGTAATCGCTGGTGAGCGAATCGACGTGGATCAGGCCCTCGGCCGGAATCTCGACACCCTGCACGAAGAGCCCAAAGGACTCCACGCCCGTTACAATGGCCTCCATCTCCTGGCCGATCCGCCCGCTCATGTAGGCCAGCAGCTTGAGCTTGACCAGTTGCCGTTCGGCCGACTCGGCCCGGCGTTCGCGTTGGGAACAATGTTCGCCCAGCACGGCCATTTCGTCGAAATCGTTGCGCGGCTTTTTGCCACGAAGTAGCGTATCGAGCAGCCGATGGACGGTCAGGTCGGGATAGCGCCGGATGGGCGAGGTGAAGTGGCAGTAGCATTTACTGGCCAGCGCGTAGTGCAGCTCGGGCTCGGGGCTGTAGGTGGCCTGCTGCATGGAACGGAGCACGGCGAAGTTGACCGCGTGCATCTCCGGCCGGTCGGCGACCTTTGCCAGCAGCTTCTGCACCTCGAAGCGGCTTTCCAGGCTTGCCGTCTTGAACCCCAATTCGGCGACGAACTCGGTCAGCATCTTCAGCTTCCGCGGGGTGGGCGCCGGATGAATGCGTCGCAGGAAGTGCAGCTCCCGCCCGGCCAGTATGTCTGCCACCGCCTCGTTGGCCGCCAGCATGAACTCCTCGATAACCTGATGGCTCTCGGTGTTCTCGACAACGCGGGCGCCGCTGACGCGGCCCTGGCGATCGAGTTCCACCTTCACCTCGGGCATGGTCAACTCGAGCGAGCCGTTTTCCATCCGCCGCCCGCGGAGGATCATGGCCAACTTGTGCATGTTCCCCAAGAGGTCGTGAACCTTGGCGCCCAGGCGTTTCCGCCAGGGGGCCGGATCGGCGAGGAACTCGTCGACCTGCTCGTAGTTCAGCCGCTTATTGCTCTTGATCGCCGCCGAATGATACTGCGTATCGACGCGCACGCCGTCGGCCGTGAACTCGATGAAGACCGTCTTCGTGTAGCGGACCTTGCCCGGCTGCAAGCTGGCCAGGCTGTTCGAGATAATCTCCGGCAGCATTGGTATGACCTGGTCGGGCAAATAGACGCTGGTCGCCCGACCCAGCGCTTCGCGGTCCAGGGCCGTCTTCGGTCGCACGAAATGCGAAACGTCGGCAATATGCACGCCCAGCCGCCAATGGCCGCCCGCCAATTGCTCCAGGGATATGGCGTCGTCGAAATCACGCGCGTCGGCCGGGTCGATGGTCAGCACGGTCAGCTCGGTCAGGTCGAGCCGGTCCTCGGGGATCGATTCTTCCTCCAGCTTCTCGGCCTCCTGGCGGGCTTCCTCCAGGGCGTCGTCGGCGAACTCGCCGGGCAGACCGAACTCCCGGATTATCGACAGCGTATCGACCCCCGGCTTGCCGGCGGGCCCCAGCACTTCGGTGATAACGCCTTCGCCGTCCTGCCACTCGGACGGGAAGCGGACCATTTCGACGACCACCTTGTCGTCCGGCTTGGCATTCTTAGCGCCGGGATCGCCAACGCAAATCGGCTGCGAGAACCGCGTGCCGTCGACCTGGACGTAGCCGATGCCGGCCGTCTCGAAATAGCTGCCCACGAACTGGTGCGTCTGCCGCTCGATGACCTCGATAATCTCGCCGCGTGGGCCGGGCAGGTCGCGTCCGCTCGGTCGGCCGATCTGGACCAGCACCACATCGCCGCTGGAGGCGTCGCCCGCTTTCTTGGCCGGGATGAAGACATCGGCCGGTTCCGCTTCGCCGGGCACGGCGCCCGAGGGCCGCACAAAGCCAAACCCTCGTTGCGTTCGCCTAAACACGCCGACCACCTGATTGCTCGCCCGACCCGCCGGGCTCTTCTTGCCGGTCTTGCTCTCCGGGCTCTTCTTGCCGGTTTTGCTCTCCGGGCTCTTCTTTGTGGTCTCAACCGCCGGGCTCTTCTTGCTGGTCTTGCCGGTCTTGTTCTTCTGACTC
>CAZDHN010000281.1:0-8111 GCA_964505115.1 uncultured Planctomycetaceae bacterium | reverse complement strand
GCACCCTAATGTTGGCGATCCCGTGGCCCAGCTACGCTTCAACCGGATGAACCCTAACAACTAACAACTCTCTTCCCACCTTCAGAGGAGTATTAGTGAGTATTCAGCCTGGCAGTAAGAAGGGAAGCAGCAGACTGGGGCTCGTTGCCATTCTGGTCGGCATTATCTTGGGTGGCCTGCTTGGGGCGACCTACGGCCAGCGGATGTGGCTTGCCTCGGGCGGTGCCGAGAAACGCCTAAAACGACTCGACAAGACTATCGAACAGAAGAACGACTTCGCCCAGCAAGCCGAAGAGCAAGGCAACCCGGACGAAGCCCGGCGGCTGCGCGACCAACTGCCGGTGATCCGCGAGGAGATCGAACGGGTTGAGGGCCTTCAGGCCGTTGCCAGCCAGTCCGATTTGACCGTGCCGTTGCTGGTGAGCGAACTGGTCCGCTTCCTCGGCGATATCTTCCTGCGGATGTTGCTGCTGGTGGTCATCCCGCTCGTACTGACCAGCATAATATGCGGGGTCACTTCGTTGGGCGACATCAGCCGGCTGGGAAAAGTCAGCGGCGGGACGCTCTTCTATTACATGGCCACCTGCGCGGCGGCCGTGTTGTTAGGTATCCTCTTGGTGCAGTTTATCGAGCCGGGCAAGGCCGCCGACGACACGTTTTCCTTCGTCGATCAGCATGTGCTGGACAGGCCAGAGTCGAGCATACTGAACACGCTGCTGGAAGTAGTCCGCGGCCGGCCGGGCGACCCGGCAAGCGGCATGATCCCCGCAAATATCTTCATGGCGCTGAGCAAGACCAACGTCCTGGGGCTGATCCTCTTCGCCCTGGTCTTCGGCGGCGCGCTTAGCACGCTGGGCGAGAAGGGAAAGCTGGCAATCGACTTCTTCCACGCCATTAACGGCGCCGTGATGAAGATGGTCCGGCTTATCATCCGCTTCACGCCGGTCGGTGTGTTCGGATTGATTGCCACCCGAATCGCCGACAGTGGCGGCGCGGAAGCTTTCTATGGCGAATTGAGTCGGCTGGGCTGGTTCGTGCTGACTGTAACACTCGGGCTGGCCATTCACTTCGTGGTGCTCTGCGTGGTGCTGGCCGTATTTGCACGCCGCAGACCGCTCCAGTACATCTACTCGCTTGCCCCGGCACTGCTGACCGCGATTAGCACCGATAGCTCGTCGGCCACGCTGCCGGTAACGATCGAATGCGTGGAAGAGGCGGGCGTTTCCGAACGTACGGCCGGGTTCGTGCTGCCCTTGGGCGCCACCATCAACATGGACGGCACCGCGCTGTACGAGGCGACCGCGGCCATCTTCATTGCCCAATCGGCCGGTATCCCGCTGGGCGGAGCCGCCTTGGTAATCATCTTCCTCACCGCCACGCTGGCGGCCGTGGGCGCGCCGGGCATCCCCGAGGCCGGGCTGGTCACGCTGCTGATCGTACTGGCCGCGGTCGGCCTGCCGGCCGCCGGAATCGGCACCATCCTGGCCATCGACTGGTTCCTCGACCGCGAGCGAACCACCGTAAACGTCTTCGGCGACGCCGTCGGCGCGGCGGTTATTGATCGGTATTTGGAGTAGTTGATGACAAATCGCCAGTGGATCAAACAAATTCTGGCTCACGCCCCGGGCGTTGACGTTCCCTACAACGTGCCGCTTTCGCCGCCGGCGCGGGACAAACTGGAAAAGCACTTCGGGGCGGATGATGTCGAGGGGTTGCTCGATCTGCCGATTCGGATGACGGGCATGAAGTCGATCAAGCCGCTGTACGCTTCGCCCGACGAGTTCGGCAGCCACGCCAAGGACGAGTTCGGCGTGGTCTGGACGACCAACGCGATCGACCGCGGCAGCCCGGTGGGGCCGGCCGTCACGCAGCCCGACCTGAGCGGCTACGCCTGGCCCGACCCGACGGCCGAATACCGCTTCGAGGACCTCGACGCCTGGTGCCGGCAAAACGCTTCAGACTACAATATCCTGGTGGTGGGCGACTTGTGGGAGCGAGCCACCTTTGTCTGCGGGATGGAACGGTTGCTGCTGTACGTTGCCATGGAACCGGAGTTCGTCGACCGGCTATTGCGCGGCATTGCCGACTACATCCTCCGCACGATGGAGATTTGCCTCGAACGGTTCGAGTTCGACGCCGTCGCGCTTAGCGACGACTACGGCACGCAAAAGTCGCTGATCATGAGCCCCGCCTCCTGGCGCCGCTTCATCAAGCCCCGACTGGCCCCGATATTCGCCCGAGCCAAATCGGCCGGCAGGGACGTCTTCCTGCACTCCTGCGGGAACGTTCGGGCGGTAGTTCCGGACCTGATCGAGTTGGGGCTCGACATCCTACACCCCATCCAGCCCGAGGCGATGGACGTTTTGGAACTGAAACGAACCTTCGGCGACCGGCTGACCTTCTGCGGCGGCCTGGGCACGCAGAACGTCCTGGTCTCGGCCACGCCCGACGAGGTCCGTGACGAGGTTCTTCGTCTCAAACACGAGCTAGGCCGTGGCGGCGGCTACATCCTCGAGCCGGGCATAACCATCCAGGCCGACGTGCCGCTGGAAAACATCCTCGCCATGATCGAGGCGGCCAGGGCATAGCCCTCTGGCCATGAGAGCAGCGGCGTGATACATTGCAGGTTCGGGCCCAAAAGGGCGTTATGCGGAAACCCCTTGGTACGTGGTCCGCTGCACGAATTGGGAGAATCGTAATGATTCGACAATACATGGACGCGGCCATGAACCGCGCGGAATACGAGATTCTCGCTGATGACAACAGCTACTACGGCGAGATTCCCGTGTGTCCGGGGGTCCATGCCAATGAAGAGACGCTTGAGAAATGTCGCAAGGAGTTGGAGGAGACTCTGGAGGAGTGGATACTCTTCCGCGTACACCGGCAACTGCCGCTTCCAGAGATTGACGGTATCAAGCTCGAAGTGACGAAGTCAGAGGTGGCTTGATGCCCCGGTTTGGCCCCATCAAACAGCGGGACCTCGTCAAGCATCTTCGCCGAGCCGGGTTCGAGGGACCCTACTCGGGCGGCAAACACCTCTTCGTGGTCAAGGACGATCTGACCATCACAATTCCGAATCCACACAAACGGGAAATTGGACGCGAGTTGCTCGCCAAAATTCTCCGGCAGGCGAGGATCTCCCGCGAGGAATGGGAGAGACTATAAGCCAAGTAGGTCAACTTCCCCCGTCATTTCTTCATGCGCAACCCGCCGAATCTCAGCCGGCCAGCGGAGTGAGGCCGGAAAGCAGGAACTTGTAGAGCAGGGCGCCAATTAGGCAGCCGATCAGGGGGCCGACGATGGGAACCCAGGCGTAGCCCCAGTCGGAATCGCGCTTGCCGGGGATGGGTAGCAGGGCGTGGGCGATTCGGGGCGCCAGGTCGCGGGCCGGGTTGATCGCGTAGCCGGTCGGGCCGCCCAGCGAGAGGCCGATGCTGAACACCAATATGCCCACCAAATACGGCCCCATGCCGCTGCCGATTCCGTTATTGGCGTTGGAAATCCCCAGCACGCCGATCAGCAGCATGGCCGTGCCGATTATCTCGCAGATCAAATTGCCGGCCGTATGGCGGATCGCCGGCATCGTGCAGAACACCGAGAGCTTGGCCGACTGGTCCTCGGTCGGCTCCCAGTGCGGCAGGTAGGCCAGCCAAACGAGTACCGCACCGAGAAACGCACCGGTGAACTGACCGGCCAAATAGATGGGCACTTGCGCGACGGACATATCGCCGATGGCGGCCACGCCGATGGTAACGGCCGGGTTGATGTGCGCGCCGCTGGCCCAGCCGGCAACATACACGGCCATCGCCACCGCAAAACCCCAGCCGGCCGCGATCACGATCCAGCCCGAGTTGTTCCCCTTCGATTTCGCCAGCACCACGTTGGCCACGACGCCGTCACCCAAGAGAATCAAAATCATCGTGCCGATCAGTTCGCCGATGAAGATGTTCATTGTTTACCTTTTCAATCCGAGCATCGTGAATTGTGCCGCAACATAACGTTCGACGGGTTACTTCGCCAAACGTACGCCGCGGGTTGCCAGGGGGTCGAAACGGCAGGGCGACTCGCCGGCCGCCCAGGCCATGCCGCGGAGCAGGAGGATGCGGAACAACGGGTCGTCGAACGTCCAGTTGAAGTGGCCCGGCACGCAGGCGAATATGCGGCCCTTGCCGAAGCTGCTCGTCCAGAACATTGGTTGTGGGCTGATCTTGTCGGAATCCGGCGGCAGCCGTTCCTCCGAAGTGGCCAGCACGCAAACGTCGGCCAACTTCCCGACCGGCGGCCAGTAAGGCTCGTCGACCAGGTCGATCGTCTTGGGTAACCCCAGGCAGAAGGGATGCTTGGTGTCGAGCACCAGTTGCATGGCTCCGTGCCGAACCTTAATTGACCGATCGAAACCCATGCCGGTCAGTCGGGCGACCTTCTGGCCGGCCGGTTCCGACAGTTTGCGTACCGTGTAGGTGGCCGGGTGAATGGCGACAAATCCGCCTCCCCGCTCGAGGAATTCTTCCAACTCGCCGATCCGCTGGTCGCTCCAGGTTCGCGGCACGCCGCCCGACCGATAGCAGTTCATGGCAATCAGATCGGCCGTGCGAAGCTGCTCGGGACTGGGCCACTGCCAGGCGGTCGATACCTCGACGTTTGGCAGTCCGGCCGCGAGTTCTTCGCGTGGCGTATCGACTGCCGGCCCGTGCATGTTGACTTGCCCGGTCGGCGTCTTGGATGCCCAAGGCTTCGTCGCCCAGGCCTTTATCGCCCGCTGGCCGCCTAGCAGCAGCGTCCAACGTTCCTGCCAGCAGGGATAGTCGTGCGCGCCCGGCCCGTGATCTTTCACGTCGGCCAACAGCACGATGTGAAGCGGCCGGAGTTTTGCGTCGTCCGGCAGTTTCGGGGCCTTTGCCAGCACGGCCTCGACCTCGGCCCGACTACGCAGCGCAGGTGCCTCGGCGCCGAACAATGTCGAAGCGGTCGCCAACGCCGCCAGGATAGTCATGCCGATGTTCTTCATGTTGTTCTCCAGTTCTACGAGCCAACGGCGGGCAAGCCCGCCCGCTAAATTGTTTATCCGTGTTTCATCCGTGCTTTATCCGTGGCTCGGTTTCGTCTTACCGTATTATCAATGCGCCGGCTCCCCGTTATCCGGTCGGCAAACGGGCGCTTCAATGAGCTGCGGCGTGTCGCCGGCCAGCGATTCGGAAACGGCTTGGGCCAACTCGTCCGGCTCGGTAACTCGTCGGGCGGAAACACCCAGCGACCGGGCCAAACCGATGTAGTCGATCGCCGGATCCGTCGTGTCCATGCCCAGGAATCGGTTCTCACAAGCGGCCGGAAGGTCCAGCACCTGGGCGCAGTCCTTGAGTATCCGGTACTCGGTGTTGTTGGTGATCACGATGGTGACCGGCAGGCGGTACTTGGCGGCCGTCCAAAGACCCTGAACGCCGTACATGGCCGAGCCGTCGCCGATTACCGCCAGCACGGGCCGATCGGGCCAGGCCAACTGCACGCCGATCGCACAGTTCAGCCCCCAGCCCAAGGCCCAACCGCGATGGGCGAAGTAACCGCTCGTGTTCCCCAGCGCGCCGGACCGCTCGAAGTAGCTGGCCATCGTCGTGGTGGGCGATTCCTCGATCACGGCGACATCGGTTGGCAGAATATTCGCCAGGCTGTCCATCAGGCAGAGCGGCGTCATCGGGCGGATGTCGTACTGGCTTCGCGCCTCCTGCAAAAGCGACTCGCGCGACGCCGCATGATCCCGGCCTCGCGATTCGGCCCGCGCTCGGGCCGCCTCGACCTGCTCGGGCGTCATCCGACTGTCGAGCAACTGGGCCAACTCGGCAAGGCCCGGCTTGGGATGACCCACCAGGCCGACCTCGACCGGATAGTTTTTGCCCAACTCCCAGGGATCGTCGTCCAGGTGGACCAGGCGAATCTGCTCGGGCACGGCAGGCGCCGGCTCGCGGTAGATGTACTGCTGCATCAGCTTCATGCCGGCAACAAACAGAACGTCGAACTCGTCGAGCCGCGCCCTGACGTCGGGCGACCAGAAGGGCAGCGGGGCCGCAAACAGCGGATGCCGCGAGGGGAAGCTCGTCCGACCGTGCGAAGTGGTGGCCTCGTGGATGACCGGCGCGCCGAGCCGCTCGGCCAGGGCCACCAACTCGTCGACAGCATCCGCTTCACAAATCCGGCTACCAACCAGGATGCCCGGGTTGCGGGCCTCGGCCAGCACGGCGGCCGCGCGGTCGAGAGCATCGACGGGCGGGCGGACCATTGGGTCGGGCAGTTGGGGCGGGGTCAGATCTAATTCGGCCCGATCGGTTTGTATATCCAAGGGCAACGAAAGGAAGACGGGGCCGGTGGGTGGAGTCATGGCCGTTTGCACCGCGCGACGCAGCGCCGAGGGAATGTCCTCGACCCGGCCCACCTCGGCCGCCCACTTGGTCCAGGGCCCGACCGTGCCGACCATGTCGCCCCAGAGTATCGGCTCCTCGAACATCATTCGCCGGTCTTGTTGCCCGGCGGTAACCACCAGCGGCGTGCCCGACCGATAGGCGTTGTAGAGCATGCCCATGCCGTTACCCAGCCCGCAGCAGATGTGCAGGTTGACAAAACCGGGCGAGCGGCTGGCCTGGGCGTAGCCGTCGGCGATTGCCATTGCCGGCACTTCCTGCAAGGCCATGATGAACTCGACGCGGCGGTCGTCGACCATGGCATCGTACAGAGGCAACTCGGTCGTGCCGGGGTTGCCGAACAGGTATCGCGTGCCGCACCCGGCAAGCATCTCGAGTATCGCTTCAATTCCACTTACGGCCATCGTTCGTGCTCGACTCGTCGTTGCAGTGGTTTGTCTTGGTCAGTCTACCCGTCCCGCGAGGCCCAATCAACGCACCCGGCTAACTTTCGTCACCGCCGAGCCGGTTTGGGGGGCGCAAAAAAAGCCCACGGGTGGTTAACCCGTGGGCAGAGATGAAGGACGCAATGACGCCGGCAGCTTAGGCTATCGGTATTTATTCGGGCAGTAGCCCTTGCGACAAGTTGACGTTGTCCGGGTCGATTTCTTGCTCGGTTCCACGATCTCCTCTGTTCGGGAGACCAGTCTGGCCCCACGGTCGGTCCGATACGCTTTGCCAGGCGAGTCACTTTGCCGATCTGCGACGACTACCGGGTCGCCAGTAGTGTGGGGCCGGCCGCAGGTTTCGCATCCGGCCGATTCGGAGCACTCGCCGCAGTCGCTATTTCCGTATAGGCGGGGCCTTTCGGACCACTGGCCCATTCGGTCACAGGGATCGCAGCAGTCGGGCCGGTCGCCGTAGAAATCGCCCCGATACATCTCACCGCAGCCGCCTTGCCAGTACATTGGGTGGAAAAGACCATAGATCCAACCCAACGGGCCTCCGTGGTAAAAGCCTCGTCTGCCGCACGAATCCATGCACGGATCGCAATCGCAGCACGAGTCGCAACCGGAGCACGAGTCGCAATCGCAGCACGAGTCGCAAGCCGGTCCACAAGTTGGCCCGCACGCGGGCTCACAAGCCGTCTCACAACGCACGCCGCAACCGACCCGCCATGGTATTCCACAACCTCCCTGGCATATGTCGCCACATCCGCCACACGGGTTGCAGGCCGCTACGTCGAATGCGCAGCACCCGCCGCTAACGGCGAATAGGCCGGCAATCAGGCTAATCAGGATCGTCCGCTTGAACATTCTCGTCCCCTCCTTGGAAAGCTCGACAAGCACTGCCGCGGATTACCCGGCAGCCAATACACGTTGATCGACGCCTATTGCCGGAATCGCGTAGGCGCAGCCGCTTAACATGATTATCGGCCGGACAATCCGCAGAATCGAGAAAATCGTTAGGATTAGACAGAGCAGCACACTCGCCCTATCCTTCGCGGTTTGCCCACATTCCGGAGATCGCAGGCGGTGTCCGGCAAGAGCGCTGTTGGGCGAGCCGGCAGTGGCATCCAAGCCACGCCCACTGCGGACGCCGGAGTCAGGTTACACGTGAATTGTGCACTAGTGCTTTGTCATGCCGTTTTTTTGAGCGTTCGCCGCACCTCCTTCGAGTTCGAGGAACGACTTCTGTACAGGCACGGACCCGCACGGGTAG
>CAZDHN010000280.1:0-8134 GCA_964505115.1 uncultured Planctomycetaceae bacterium | reverse complement strand
CTTGGACTATCACATGTGCTAGCGTCCAATTAAGCTTGCCGAAAAAATCGCTGGCCTTGGCTGGTTGAATGGTGGGGCTCGTTTCCCTCGACCCACCCTACAACTTCCTTTGCGTCTTCGCGTCTTTGCGTGAGAATCTTCCTCCGTATTGGTTGCGGTTCCGCTGCTCCGTGTTTCATCCGTGGCCCGGTTTCTTCGTGCCGGTGCAGGCCGTGAACGGTTACGGGGCCGGCTTGGGAATCCACCGCGTTCCGCATTCTCCCTTCCCTCACACTCCAATTTACTAAATAATGCAACGCTTCGACAGAGGTGATGTCCGCCACCCACCAATTTTGCTACCGGGGACGCCAAAGCCCGAACATGACGATCAACTCCCCCGATACCGAGGTCCCGACTCCGGCAGTGGAAACACACTTGCTCGGCCAGATCGACTTCGACACCGCCCTGACGCTGCAAGAACGGCTGGTCCGGCGGATCGCCGCCCGCGACGATGGGCAAATCTGCCTGCTGCTGTGCGAGCACCCGCCGGTTGTCACGGTTGGCCGGTCGGGCACGGCGGGCGACATCCTGCTGGAATCGGACATGCTTCGCCGGCAACGGATCGAGGTCCGCTGGGTAAAACGGGGTGGCGGATGCCTGGTACACGCGCCCGGCCAACTGGCCGTCTATCCAATCGTGCCCCTGCGTTGGCACGGCTTTTCGGTGGGCGAGTATCTCGACCGCTTCCAGGCCGGCCTGATGAACACGCTGGACGAACTCAACTTCCCCGTCCACGCCCGGCCCGACCGACGTGCCATCTACGGCCGCACCGGCCGCCTGGCCGACTTCGGCGTGGCGGTCCGCGATTGGGTAACCTACCATGGAGCCTTCATCAACGTTTGCCCGTCGATGGGCCTCTTTCGGCTGGTACAATCCGATCGAGGCGAACACGACAAGGCGAGTTGCCTGATGGCCGAGCGGCGTCAACCGGCCCGGATGACCACCCTCCGCGCCGCGCTCATCCGCCACCTGGCCGACTCCTTCGGCTGCGACCGCTACCACCTCCACACCGGCCACCCTTTGCTGCGACGACGGGTAGGTTATGCTTCAGCATGACACAGCTTCGAGAAACCTGTTATGCTGTATCTGTTCAGACGAAAGGAATGATATGATCAACACGAAGAGCGTTGACGAGGTGCTTGAAGTCGTGGCGCAGGTCCTGATCCGCTGCACGGTCATGGGGCTAATCGTGCTCCTGATTTGGTGGGGCGCGCTGGAGTTATTTGGAGACCTCGCATACAGCGTTCACTCGAAGATGGCGCCGATGTCCAGAGAGCAATTCGACATCATTCACTATGTGGGAATCCTAATGACGAAGACCGGGGTCACGCTGCTGTTCCTGTTTCCATATATTGCAGTCCGACTTGTGATCAAGAAGCGAAAGAAACAATCATCGTAACCGTTCACGGCCTTTCGGCATTACGGAACCGAGCCACGGATGAAACACAATAGAATCTGCAAAAGTATTATGGGCTACCGTGCCGGCAGGGCGTCGAACACGAGGACCTCGAACGGGGCCAACTCGAAACTGTAGGGTTGACCGGCCTGAAGCGTAATCGCGGCCTTCTGTTGCTCGGCCTTCCAGGGCGAGCGTAGCGAGTAGCGCCGCGGTGCTTCGTCGGGCAACTCGAACGCCTTTTGAAGGTCGACGGCGATTTTGCCCCGCTCGCCCGACGGATTGCGCAACACCAGCGTGCCCTTGCGCGGCGACCAGGAAGCGTAGCCGTATACTTCCAGCTTGGCCGGGTCGCCGCCGATGCCGTGCGTATCGACCAGCACGTCGCTGTTGGCGCGCATCCAGCCGATCGACTCGGCCACGGCATCCCACAACTGGGGCGTCATCATCGCCGAGGTGACGAAGAACTCCTGCATCTGCGTGCCGGAAGCGGCCGCCATGCGGATATCGTCGATCACGTCCTTCGGGTCGTTCGTGAGCTTGCCGGCCAGGCTGTGTTGGGCCAGTATGACGCTTTGAAACTTGAGCGAATTGAGCGGATAGAGCGGCCCGCGCTTGGTGCGCAAGTAGTGGCCCACCCCGTCGCGATAGGTCAGCCATTGCTGCCGGGCCGAGCCGGGTCCGTCCCAGCCGCAGTCGCGGCCGGCACGCCAGACCGAATCGCTATACCAGAGCCAGTAGGGCGACGGCCAGGTGCCGACCGTGGCGTTGACGAACAGTTCCGGCCGCTCGGCTCGCAAGTCGACGATCAGACGCATAAGCGCCTCGATATCGGGCCCGTACTCTTCGCCCGGTCCGGTGATCTGGTCGCCCTTGCCGGTGCCGTCGAATTTGAAGTAGCTCACGCCGTATTTCCGCACGTGTTCCATGCAGACCTCGCGAAACCGCTTGTAATACTTAGGGCCATCGAGCGAGAACCCGCGGGCGTTGGTCTCGAAGCCTTGGGCTTTGCCGAATTTGAGTCGCTCGGCTTTGGCGTGGCTGTAACCGCCCCAGGGCGATATCCAAGTGCCCAACACGGCGTTGAATTTCGCGGCCGCCGTTTGCAGCGGGGCGAAGCCGTTGGGGAAATTCGTCGGATGGAACCGCCAGAGTGTCTTGTTGTCGTCCCAGCCGTCGTCGAAGACGAAGGCGTCCAGCGCCACGCCCCGCTTGGTAGATAACTCGTCGCCGAACGCCCGAATTACGTCCAGGCACTGCCGCTCGTTCATCTTGACTTCTTGCCAGGCGATATCGAACCAGGAGATGTAATAGACGAACGGCTTGTAGGGCCGAACCCGCTCGCGCTCGATGTAATAAAGGAAGCCGCGGCGGAGTTGGCCCGTCGGCACCACGCCGAAGGCCCAACTAACCTTCAGCGTCTCGCCCGGATCGATCGGCCGGAAGCGGGGCAGCGTGCTGACGATACGGCCTTCTTTCGCCACGTTATGCGCCATCGGATGCTCGCAGGCGAAGAACAGATTGCCCGAGAAGACGGGTGAGCCGTCCACCGCGCCGATAGTTCGGGCGCCCGTGGTTTGGGCGCCGGGGGCGGCGAAGTCGATTACCGTGAGTTGCTTGATGGGCAGAGCCCGGCCGACGGGCGAGATCGTCAACTCCTGCCGAACACAGTTCGATTGGTCGCGAATCAGCGCCATCCAGCTAAGGCGGACCTTGCCGTCGGCCGAGACCAGCGGCACGGTGGCCTTCCAGCCGGGAAAGCGGCCGGAGAGGCGGATCGATTTGGCGTCGGCCTCGATTCGCTGGAAGGCCGGCTTGCCCGCCATCTTCAAGTCCGACGCCCGAATCTTCCGCCCGTCGGCCAGTTCGATGACAAACAATTCGGCCGCGCGCGGGCGGAGTTCTATTCCGGCAATTCGGTCGGTCAGTTCGACGAGTTTTATCTGCCCGTCGGCCAGACTCCACGCGGCGCGAATCACGGCGTTCTTTAGGACGAGTTGACGCGCGTCGAGTTCGGCCGTTGCGTTACCCGGCCGCGGGCCGGGAAATTCCACCGCGACGACCGGAAGCCGGCTGGCGGCAACCGCGATAATCAGGCATAAGCCACGCACAAGGTTCCGCCGACTGTTTGTTTTCGGAGTTGTGTTCACGACGCAGTCCTTTCGTATTCTTATTTCTTATCGGGCCGGCTATTTGACGGGAATTGCTTCCAGCACGAGCGACTTGATGTAGTTTTCAAACGCCAATCCACCGGGGCAAGCCCGGTGGCGTCATCTCGAAGTCGTCGAAGTGGCGCTGTCATATTGAAAGGCACGAACGGTCAGCGTATCAGCGTATCCGATCCGGCGGCTGGAAGCAAGTTTGGCCCCCATTGGCCTGGACGAGCGGCAGGATCGCTTGCGGCACGCCACGCCGGCCGGTATGCTGAGATCCGTCGCCTGCAAGCAACGCAGGGTGCCACTGGGTGCCACTGGCTTTGCCAGTGCTGACTGGCCCGGAGCTTGTTGGTTGACGTTTCCGGATCCTGTCGTGCGTCTACCAATTCTTGGCTACAACCACTTCTTTGGAGCAGGAAACGACAAGCCTGGGGCTCAAATACACTGGCGAGACGCCAGTGGCACCCATCACCGTGGCTGCTCCAAGCAACTCGATCAACAAGGGAAACAGAATCATGCGAACGCTCACCCGAAAACCCGGCCGCCCCTATTGGAAAATGCTGGCTCTGGCCGGCGTGTTTCTTCTACCGGTTGGACTCGACGCCGACGCAGCGGCCGCCGAAAAATCGCCGGCCCGGCAAATACTCGACGTGGCCGGGGTCCAGCGGGGCTTCGTGGTCCACCTGGGTTGCGGCGACGGCAAGCTGACCGCCGCGCTTGCGGCCAGCGAGAGCCTGCTGGTTCAGGGGCTGGATACCAAAGCCGCCAACGTCGCCGCCGCCAAGCGGTATATCGGATTGCTGAACCTGGGCGGTCGGGTGTCGGTCGCTTTGTTGGACGGTGACCGCTTGCCCTACATCGACAATCTGGTCAACCTGATCGTTGTTGAAGATTTGCGAGAGAACGACTCGGCGGAGATCAATCGTGTCCTGGCTCCCGGCGGAGCGATCTGTTTCAAGCGGGACGGGCGCTGGGCCAAACTGTCCAAGCGGCGGCCCGAAAAAATCGACGACTGGACACACTACCTGCACGACGCTGGCGGCAACGCGGTGGCCGAAGATGAATTGGTCGGCCCGCCAAAGTACATGCAGTGGATGACCGATCCGGTCTGGTGCCGCAACCATCATACGCTGGCCAGCATAAGCTCGGTGGTCACGACCGGGGGACGGATCTTCTACATCGTCGACGAGGGCCCGGCCGCCACGACAAAGGCGCCCGGCAAGTGGTCGATTGTCGGCCGCGACGCTTTCAACGGGCTGCTGCTCTGGGAGCGGCCGATCGAGTCCTGGGCCAAATCGAGCCACCGCTTCCGATCCGGCCCGGTCCAACTTCCCCGCACACTGGTCGTCGAAGCCGACCGGCTCTACGTTCCGCTGGGGATGGGCGCGGCCGTCTCGGCCTTGGACGTGGCCACGGGCGCAACCCTGGCAACGTATCCCCAAACCAAGAACGCGGAAGAAGTCATCGTACATGACGGCGTGCTGCTGGCGGTGACCGGCTCGCCCGGCCCCGAACAGGCGTCCATCGACGCGAAGTGGCAACCGATCGTCAAGTTCCCCAACGAGAAGTCGATCGTGGCAATAGATGTAGGCTCGGGCCGGCTGTTGTGGAAGCACTCATCCAAGAAACCCGAGACGGCCGAAGCACCCGTCCCGCTGACACTGTCCGCCGAGGGTGGCCGGGTATTCTTTTCAACCGGCAACAGCGCGCTCTGCCTGAACGGCAAGACGGGTGAGCAAATTTGGCAATGGTCGAAACCGGGCGCGGCCAAACCCAAACAGGTCGCCCAACCCGCCGGGAAAGGGAAGTCGGGCAAGAAACAGAAGAATCGAAAGAAGAGGCGGAACTTGTCCCGCTCGCCCGGCTGGTCGCTGGAGACCCTGGTCGTTCGCGACGGCGTGCTGCTTTGGGCGGGCGGAAAGCAATTGCGGGCGTTCGCGGCCGAAGACGGCAAGCCGCTTTGGAATTGTGAGTGCCCGCCGGGATTCCGCTCGCCCTCCGATGTGTTTGTGATCGCCGGGCTGGTCTGGATCGGTCCCAGTTTCACCGAGGGACGCGACCTGCATTCGGGCGAGATCAAGCAAACAAGCGACGCGGTCGATACGATTTGGACCGTCGGGCATCACCATCGCTGCTATCGCGAGAAGGCCACCACGCAATATATCATCTCCGGGAAACGGGGAATCGAGTTTCTCGACCTGAAGTTCGGCCACCACTCGCGAAACAACTGGGTCCGCGGCGTCTGCCAGTACGGCGTGATGCCGGCCAACGGCCTGATCTACGCCCCCTCCCACGCCTGCGGCTGCTTCATGGAGGCCAAGCTCTACGGATTCTGGGCCCTTTCAGCAAAGCGGTCGGCAAAGCAGTCGGCAAAGCGGAAAGTGGAAAGCGGAAAGCGGAAAGCGCAGGGCGACCAGCTACTTCGCGGACCGGCGTATGCCGAGAAATACCCGACTTCCATGCTCAAGCTTTCGCTTTCAAAAGAATGGCCCACGCTGCGCGGCGATCCGCTACGTAGCGGCTCGACGACCACGCCGCTTGCGCCGAAGCTTGACGAGGCTTGGCAAACGGAGCTTGAGGGTCCGCTTAGCGCGCCGGTCGTGGCGAGTGGAATCGTGCTGGTTTCGCAAATCGACGCCCATCGGGTCGTGGCGCTCGACGCGACGACCGGAAAGCAGCGCTGGTCGTTCACCGCCGGCGGGCGAGTCGACTCGCCGCCGACCATCTACCGGGGTCTGGCCCTGTTCGGCTGTCGGGATGGCCACGTTTACGCGCTGCGGCTGACCGACGGCCGACTGGCCTGGCGGTTCCGGGCCGCGCCCGAGGCACTAAACACGGTGGCTCGCAATCAGGTCGAATCGGTCTGGCCCGTGCATGGAAGCGTGCTGGTGCAAGACGGCCTGCTCTACACGGCCGCCGGCCGCTCGTCCTATTTGGACGGCGGGATTCACGTCTTCGCCCTGGAGCCGACGTCGGGCCGGATCGTCGCCCAGTCGCTACTGCGAAACGATCATCCAGAGCCGCATGCCGCGTCGGTCGAGCGCGAGTCGGGTATCGAGCAGAAGCAAATCGTGCAGAACGCCACCGACTACAAAACCTTTATGGACCCCGACCTGAGTGACGCCTTCTCGATGGACGGCGCCATCAGCGATGTTTTCGTCGGCGACGGCACGTCGGTCTACATGCGGCAGTTGAAATTCGACCGCAATTGCAAAAGGCTGAAGCACCAAAGCCGGCACCTCTTCTCGACCACCCGGCTGTTGGACGACGGCGAAGTGCATCGTTCGCACTGGGTGCTGGGGACGGGCGACTTCCGCCGCATTCCGGTCGCCTACTCCTGGATCGCCAACTCGCCGAAGGGCGGTTGGGGCTCGCGATTGGCCGTGCCCTACGGACTGATGCTGGCCTTCGACGAGCAAACCGTCTGGGGCGTGCGACGCACCAAGAGCTACGATTACAAGCTGTTCGCCGAGGGCAACCGGCCCTTCTTGCCCGTCGAACAGTCGCTACCCGACTTCCGACCCTCCGACGGCAAGACCGAACCGTCCTATAAGTGGTTGGTTGATTTTCCGATGCGTCCCCGGGCGATACTTAGGGCGGGCGGGCAACTGGTTATCGGCGGCATGCCCAAGCCGGACGATCCGGCCGAACTGGCGGCAGCGTACGAAGGCAAGAAGGGTGGACTGCTCTGGACCATGTCGACCGGCGACGGAGAGAAGCTAACCGAGCGACGGCTCGACGCTCCGCCCGTCTTCGACGGCATGGCCGCCGTCGCCGGCCGGCTGTATATCGTCAAACAGAACGGTGAGGTTGCTTGTTTCGGTGGACGGTAGGCAGACTGTTAGCCCGGCCGCCTGCGACCGGCAGTTGAACGGTTCGCGCTGGTTCTCCCGTCGCAGGCGACGGGGCTAACAAGTCGCTCACCGTAACCGTTCACGGGTGAAACTGTCGTTGCCCGGCGATGCTATGTCAAGGGCAGGCGAGTCCGTCGCTGGCGATTGGAGGTTTCAAGAGGGGCCGTGCATGGCACCCCCTAAATGGTGAGTTTTCATGTTGCCAGACCCGCTAATCGGCATTAGAATGGAATTTCTATACCACGCACGGCCATGAACTGCGCTTTTGACGTCATTACATAATAAGACGGAACCTCAGTTTGTGACCGCGTTGAGTATATATTCACATTCATCCATCTTCATGCCCTGCCGTGCCGCCACGAGATAACTAATGGCCAAGAAACCTAAGCGTTCGTCCAAGCAACCCGGCCAACCGGCGCCTGGCCCCACCAAGCCGGCCGACCGCCGCCCCTGGCCTCATGCCCTGGCTATTTCAATCGCCGTGCTGGTGGCGTTCTTGGCCGTTGCCTATTTTGTGCTGCCGAACGAACTGGCGGCGATCCTCCAGCGAGGGCTGGGGTTGATCTGCGCCGGCCTGGCGGCCACTGTGTTTGTCGCCGCCACTCGCGAGCAGGAAGATGAACTGCTCCACCGCTTGCGCCGGGGGCAGCATCTGGATTTCGGCAAGCGACTCCGCTCGGCCAAGAAGC
>CAZDHN010000279.1:0-8225 GCA_964505115.1 uncultured Planctomycetaceae bacterium | reverse complement strand
GTCGAGGTCCCGGTTTTGAAGCGGTTGGCTCGCTTGCCGACGGTGCCTGTCCCCTTTTTTAGACCGAGGGGGACAGGTCCATATTTTCGGACATCGTTTATCCACAAGAAGACGTTCTTCGGCCGAAAAATGGACCAGTCCCCAACATCATTCTTTTCAACGGGAGCTTATCATGTTTCGTAAATTGATTATGGCGACGGCCGTTCTGGCTTTGCCGCTTGTGTTGTGGCAAACTGCTCCGGCAGCCGAGAATCTTCCGCCGGCCGGCACGCTGATACCCAAAGACGCGATCGTCACGCTGGAGATATCGAACCCCAAGGCCCTGATCGAAGTGGTCCTGCAACCCAAGGTAACCAAGGCGCTCACCGCGTTGCCGGCCTACAAGAAGGCGGCGGCCGGCAAGGAGTTTCGGCAGGTGCTGCAGTTGGTCCGGCTGCTGGAGACCATGTTCGACACCGACTGGCAATCGGGCCTGAAGAAACTGACCGGCGGCGGCATCACGCTGGCCGTCTGCCCCAACGATTCCGTGCTGCTAATCGTCGACGCCGAAGACGCCCGGATGCTCCAGCGAATACACGAAGTCTTCCTGAACATCGCCCGGGGTGAAGCCGAGAAAAAAGGCCAACCGGGCAAAGTCCTCTCGGCCGAGTATCGGGGCGTTACCGGCTGGACCTTCAACGGCAAGGAAGCGCACGCCGTCATCGGCCGACGGCTGCTGGTAGCCAACCGGGTGGAGGCGCTCAAGGCGGCCCTGGATCGTCGCGCCGAGCCGGGCGGCAACACGCTCGACCAGTCGCCCGCGTATAAGGCCGCCAAGAAAGCCGCCCGCCCTGACACCGTGGCCACCGCCGCCGTCAACATGGGTCTGCTGAAGATGCACCCGCCGATCGAGCAGGTCCTCTCGCAAGACACCAACCCGCTGGTCTCGTTGCTGTTCTCCAATATACTGGAATCGCTGAGCGAGTCGAACTGGATTTCGCTCGGCCTGGAAGCCAAGGGCGACACGCTCAGTCTGCTGGCCACGCTCGACGACCAGTCGGGCGGACCAAGCAAGCGATCGGCGTTTGCCGTTCCAGCCAAAGCGGAAGAAGGAACGCTACCGAACCTGATCGTTCCGCGGCGGATCGCCGGCTTGAGCCTCTACCGCGACCTGAACGCATTCTACTCGGCCAAGGACGAGCTGTTTCCCGAGCGGACCTCGGGGCTGATCTTCTTCGAGAACATGATGGGCATCTTCTTCAGCGGGCGCGACCTGACCGACGAGGTGATGGGCGCCGCCACACCCGACATTCGCCTGGTGGTTGCCCGGCAGCAGTACGACCCGGCCGTCGGTACGCCGCAAATCCAGGCGCCGGCCGTGGCGGTGGTGATCGGGCTGCGCGAGCCGAAAGAGTTCGCCGTCGTGGCCGAGGAAGCCTGGCAGAAGGCAGTGGGGCTGGTCAACTTCACCCGCGGCCAAAAGGCACTGCCGGGTCTGATTATCGACCGATCGACCCATGCCGATACCAAGTTCACCGTGGGCTACTTCTCCTCGGCCGGCGAGGATACCAAGACGATGCTGCCGGTGCGCTACAACCTCCGGCCCAGTTTGGCCGTCGTCGGCGACAGCCTGATTATCAGTTCGACCGACGGCCTGACAAAAGACCTGATCGACGCGCTCGGCAAGCAGAAGGCCGAACCGGTCGCCCAAACCGACAGCATCCTGGAAATGGACGGTTCCCAACTGGCGACCATCCTGCAGGCCAATCGCGACAATCTGGTCCGGCAGAATATGGTCGAAAAGGGAAACACGCAGCAGCAGGCCGAGACCGATATCGACCTCCTGGTCATGGCGATTAAGTATCTCGGCCAGGCGAAGCTCGACCTTGCACGGATCGACGGCCACGCCCGGGCGAGCCTGCAATTGAAACTCAACCTATCGGCGGCCGAATGACGCGGCGGTTACCATCAAATCCTATAAAGCCGCGACCGTTGGTCGCGCGGAACGATTGGGAAAGCGACGTTCTTTCTACTGCTAGCGCGACCGACGGTCGCGGCTTTATCGATAAAGGAATCCTCATGCCCACCCAAACCGAACCTGGCAAGCGGGCCGAGTGGCCGGCCGACGTGCTGGCCGATCCCAACTGGGCCTGGCAGCCATTTCGGCCGGATCGCCGCCGGCCTTGGAACCTGCCCTGGGCGGCTCACCTGTTTCGCCGGGCAACCTTCGGGGCCAACTGGAAACAGCTCGAACAGGCGCTGGCCGACGGGCCGCAACTAACGGTCGACAGGCTGCTAAAGCCCGAGGCCGACGACTCCACAACCGTGGCCGGCTTCAATCGGACGAGCGACGAGTTTGAAACCGCGGCCGCCGATTCCATCGAGTCGCTTCGGGCCTGGTGGCTGAGGCGGATGATCCAAACGCCGCATCCGCTACTGGAAAAGATGACCCTGTTCTGGCACGGCTTCTTCGCCGTAAGCAACAGCCGCGTCGGCAACGCCCGCTCGATGTGCCAGTACGTGCAACTTCTGCGCAAGCACGCCTTGGGCCCATTCAGTCCAATGCTCGAAGGTCTCGTGCGCGATCCGGCCGTGCTGGTCGGGCTCGGCGGCGAAGCTAATCGGAAGGCACAACCCAACGTCGCCCTGGCGCAAAACCTGCTCGAACACTTCATCTTGGGCCCCGGTAATTTTTCCGAAAAGGACGCCCAAGAGGTCGCCCGAGCGTTTTCGGGCTGCTTCGTCCGGGGCGGCCGGTTCCGCTACATCCAGCGCGAGCACGATTCGGCCGAGAAGTCCATCTTGGGCCGGAAGGGCAACTTCGACGACCGAGACGTGGTGCGGATCGTGCTCAAACAGCCGGCCGCCGCGCGATTGGTCGTCCGCCGACTGTACCGTTGGCTGATAAACGAGACCAACGAGCCCGACGACAAGATGATTGCCCCGCTGGCCGAGTCGTTCGCCCGGGATCTCGACGTGGCCCGGCTACTGGGCACGATCCTGCGCTCGAACCTATTCTACTCGCCGGCAGCCTATCGGCAGCGAATAAAGTGCCCGGTGGAGTACGCCCTGGGTATCGTCAGGGGGCTGGAGGCGACCGTGGCCACGGCCCCGCTCGGCCGGCACCTGGCCCAACTGGGTCAGAACCTGTACGATCCGCCAACGATGGACGGCTGGCAAGGCGGTCGCTGCTGGATCAACCAGTTTACGCTGCTCGACCGGAGCAATCTGGCCTTGGCGTTGGTGTCGGGCGTGAAGCCTTACGAGAAGAAGCTCGATCCGGCGGCGCTGGCCGCGCGGTATGGGCACCACTCGCCGGAGGCGGCCGGCCGCTTCATCGTCGACCTGTTCTTGCAGGCCGATCTGGCGGATAACGTCGACCGCATTGTGCTTGAAGGGATTAAAACCCAGGCCGGGCCCGATCAACTTCGCCGCCTGGTCCATCGCGTGGCTACCCTGCCCGAGTTTCACTTGGCTTAGTCTTGGCATTAGAGGACGAAGAGATATGTCCCGCACTCGACGCGAGTTCATCAAGGCCGCATTGGGCGGTTCGCTTGTCGCCTGTTCGGGCGCCCGGCTGCCGGGCCTTTGCGACCGTTCGGCTCGGGCGGCCACGCCGGGCAAACGTCGCGACACCGTGCTGGTGGTCGTCGAACTGGCCGGCGGCAACGACGGCCTCAACACGGTGGTGCCTTATAGCGACCGGCAGTACATCGAGAGCCGGCCGACGCTGCATCTGCCCGCCGACAAAGTACACAAGATCGACTCGAAGCTAGGTTTCCATCCGCGAATGGACGCCTTCATGCGGCTCTACGAGGAGGGCCACCTGTCGGTCGTGCAGGGCGTGGGATACCCAAATTCCAACCGGAACCACGAGGCGGCCGCTCGCGACTGGCACTCGGCCGCGCCCGGCGACGCCAACTGCCAGACCGGCTGGCTGGGTCGGGCGGCCGACGAGCCCAGCCGGTTGCAGGGGGCCAGCCGGTTGCAGGGGGCCAGTCGGTTGAAGGGGGCGGTGCGGCTGGACGAGGCAAGCGTGCCGGCGGCCTTCATCGGCAGCGGCAAGCGACCGTTCAGCCTGCACGCGGCCAAGGCGGTCGTGCCCGGCATCAGTTCGTTGGATCAGCATGTATTACGGACGATCCCCAATGGCGACGGGCTCGGCGGCCTCGGACTGGAGCAGGCCGCCAAAGCGCCCCGGCCGGGCAATCCGAATCGGCTGCTCAACTTCCTTCAGCAGGGCACGCTCGAGGCTTGCGCGGCCAGCCGGCGGCTACGGGCAGTCGCCCAGGATGCGAAGTCGGCCGGCGACTATCCGCCCTTCCATCTGGCCAAGATGCTCCGGCTCGTCGCCCGGCTGATCCGAGCCGACGTGGGCATTCGCATCTTCTGCACCGACCTGGGTGGGGGCGATATCGGCGGGTTCGACAACCATGCCAACCAGCTCGGCAACCACTGCGCGCTGGTGAATCAGTTGTCGGAATCGGTGGCCGCCATGGTCGACGACCTGAAACGCGACAACCTGCTCGACCGCGTTCTGCTAATGACCTGTTCGGAATTCGGCCGTACGCTTGCCGAAAACGGCCGGCACGGCACGGGCCACGGCGCGGCCGCGCCCGTGTTCCTCGTCGGCGGCCGGCTCAAGGGCGGTCTGGTCGGCGAGCATCCCAGCCTGAAGGATTTAGACCAGGGCGCACAGAAGGTTCACACCGACTTCCGTCGCGTCTACGCCACCGCGCTCGAGAGTTGGCTCGGCATGGACAGCCGCGCCGTGCTCGGTGCCCAGTACAAGCCGCTGGACGTCTTCCGCGCTTGACATTCATAACGGGTGCCACGGGCATCCTGCCCGTGTTGATGAGTCCGGAGCTTGCTCGTTACTGCTCATGGAGATCGTTGCGCGTATGTGCGGATTATCGTATCGCTTGTGCGGCCACGGATCGGTAGACGCACAACGGTCTCCAGGAACGTCGACGAGCAAGCTCCGGACTGAAAAGCACTGGCTAGACGCCAGTGGCACCCAACCCGTCAACTACCCGCCGCGCTTGACATTCGCGCCCGCTCCGCCGAGAATCGTTGGTTGTCAAACCACTCCACTTGAGGAACCGCCGCGATGAAGATCATCTGTTTCCACGCCTCGCTCGCTTGCCTCTTGCTTCTTGCACTGCCGGTCCATGCCGCGCCACTTGAGGCGAACGGCAACGTCAACTACCGCGGCAGCCTGCTGAACTCGTTGTCGCGGTTCGAGAAGGAGAAGAAGGGGCACGTCGCCTTCATCGGCGGCTCGATTACCGAGATGAACGGCTACCGGCCGATGGTTTGCGAGATTCTGCGGAAGCGATTCCCCGAGACGCAATTCAGCTTCACCGACGCCGGCATTTCCTCGACCTGCTCGACCACCGGCGCGTTTCGGCTGAAGAGCGACGTGCTGGACAAGGGCCCGGTCGACCTGTTCTTCGTCGAGTTTGCCGTCAACGACGATCAGGACGCCGCCCACGCCCGGCGCGACTGCATCCGCGGCATGGAGGGCATCGTCCGCCATGCGCGGGCAGACAATCCGAACGCCGATATCGTGATCACTTACTTCGTCAACCCGGGCATGATGGAGACGATTGGAGGGAGTGGCGTGCCGATCTCGATTGCCGGACACGACGAGGTCGCCCGGCATTACGGTATCTCGACAATCAATCTAGCCAAGGAGGTTACCCAGCGGATCGCCGACGGCAAGCTCACCTGGAAGAAGTTCGGCGGCGTGCATCCGGCTCCGTTCGGCAACGCGATATGTACCGGCATGATCGACCAACTCCTTAGCGCCGCCTGGCGGAAGCCGTCGGAAGCCGACGCGGCCGGGAAGCCGCATCCGGTTCCCCCCAAGCCGCTCGACGAGCAGAGCTACTTCAACGGCCGGTTCGTCGACCCGGCAATCGCCAACATTCTTAGCGGCTGGAAGCTGCACGTACCGAAGTGGAAGGAGTTGCCCGGCAATTGCCGTGGCCGATTCCTGGAAACGCCCATGCTTTGCACGACGAAGCCGGGCGCGGAATTGAAGTTGGAGTTCAACGGCCGGGCGGTCGGCGCTTATCTGCTTGCCGGTCCCGACGTCGGCACGGTTGAGGCCAGCGTCGATGGCGGGCCATCCAGGTCGATCGACCTCTACCATCGCTACAGCCGCGGCCTGCACTATCCACGCACCGTTATGTTCGCCGCCGATCTCGCGCCCGGCAAGCACGTGCTGACGCTGCGCGTGGCCGTCGACCGCAACGCCGCTAGTTCCGGCCACGCCGTGCGGATCATCCAGTTCACGGCGAACTGACCGGCCGAAAGTTGCCGTCGGCTTTCAGCAGTCGAGCAGGGACGGCTAAAGTGGCGCCCGACCAGCGCCGTCGCCCGACGCGGGCGGTGGCGGGACCGCGGGGACTGGCGGCGCCAATTCGGCAACCAGGGCCTTCAGTGCCGCGTGGGTCTCCTTGAACCCCGGATAGGCGACCACGTCGGCGTAAGTCGGATCGCCCGCGGCGATGACGTCGTAGTGCTTCAGCGCCTTCTGCACGGCAGCCACGTCGGGCGTGCCGCCGCCAAGCGCGTCGGCGGGAATCGCCAGGTAGCGCTTCCACGAGTCGTTCATTGATCGCCGCAGCAACTCGTACGACTTGGCAAGTTGCTCCTGTTGCGGGCCGGCTGCGGTGTCCGTCTGAATCTTCTCGGCCGTCTCTTTGTCGATGCGGAACATCCACCACGACTCGGTCTCTCCGCCCGCGAAGTACATCAGCACGGTCGACTGGTCCTTGGTGAGCGACTCGATTTGCGTCTCCATGACGATGGCGTCTTCCTCGCCGACCTTCCAGGCGGCACGTTGCGTCTTCTTGTCGACCGAACCCGCCAGGGGCAAGGTCACTTCCGCCGCCTTATTCAGGAACGTGCCGGAGATCGTGCCCTCCTTGCTGATGGCAAGCTGGACCACAACGTCGACGGGCGAGTCTTCGCTGGGTACGACCGCAAACGCCCCCAACGGCATCCATTCGGTGGCGTCGGTTGGCTGGCCGGCTGCGTCGGCGATCGCAACCGCCTGTTCGGAATACTGCTCGACCGGGGCGATTTGCTCGCCGTCGCTATAGATGTAGTTGTCCTCGACGTAATAGTCGTAGTAGACCGGTTGCGAGCCCCAGCCGACCCATGCGGACACGCCAACCCAGGTGGCCCAGGCCCAGGGGCGATAGCCATAACGATTCCAGTGCTGCCAACCATGGCCGGGACGCCAACCGTGCCACCAGCCGGAGCCGGGATGACCATGGCCGGGGCGATTCCATGGCGGTCGCGGATGGCCGGCGTGCGGCGGTCGGTCGCCAGGTTTCCAGCCGGGACGGTTGATCGGCGGCTTCACGCCAGGACGGTTGCCAGGCGGCTTCACGCCCGGGCGATTGCCAGGCGGCCTCACGCCCGGTTTGCTGGGCAATTGGCCGGGAACGCCAGGCTTCACACCGGGTCGCGTGCCCGTACCGGGTAATTGCCCGGGGCGAATGCCTGTGCTAGGCAATTGTCCCGGTCGTATGCCAGTACTGGGCAGTTGCCCGGGGCGTGTACCGGTTCCCGGTTTGATGCCTGGTCGCGTGCCCGTACTGGGAAATTGTCCAGGCCGTATGCCCGTGCTAGGCAACTGTCCAGGTCGCATGCCCGTGCTGGGAAACTGCGACGGCCGCGAGGGCGAGGGTCGCGAGACACTGGGTCTGGAAGGCGTGCTGGGGCGCGAAACGCTCGGCCGCGAGGGTGAGGGACGCGACGAGGGGCGCGAAACGCTGGGCCCGCTCGGCCGACTCATCGACGGCCGGCTGCCACCGCTAGGTCGGCTTCCACCGCCCCGGCTTCCGCCTCCGCCACCACCACCACGACCGCCCCGGGCAAACGCGTCGCCGGCCGCCAGACCGACTAGCGCCACAACGATAAGTGCAACTTGTATCGTACGTCGCATGGTTTCCGCCTCCTGATCAATACTTGCATTTTGGATTCTTAGTGGGTCAACGCCGCGTTACATGGGTTTCGGCGGCGCGCGCACCACCGTCACCGGCTCCACGTCCGGCAGGTTCTCCTCCCTGCTCACGCGGTTCATTGTCTGCCAAGTGAAGGTGTCGTCGTCGAGCCTGATCATGACGCTGGTGGCCGACGCCTTGGCGCCGTCACGCAATACGGCCGTGCCGCGCACGACCCAGCGGTTGCCGTCTTGAATCCAAAGCCCTTCGGTCACGCTCCCCTCG
>CAZDHN010000278.1:0-8232 GCA_964505115.1 uncultured Planctomycetaceae bacterium | reverse complement strand
GAGGTCGCTATCCAGCGGGTTTTCCATGGTTAGCCGGACTTCATGATTGACGGGCGGAGTCATTTTGGCCATTTCGTCGGTCGCCTGGCTCAAGCCGCCCACTTGCGAGATCGTCAGCGGCAGCATAACGGCCACGCCGAATAGCATCACCACGCCCTGCATGACGTCGGTCCAGACAACCGCCCTAAAACCGCCGTAGGATGTGTACAGAATAACGGCCGCCGCGAACGAAACCAGGCTAAGCAGGTAGGCCGGGTCGACGTGTCCGACCAGCGCCCGGCCCTCGATCAGGCGACCCAACCAGAACGTGCCCGTCTCGAACAGGGGCACGTCGTCCAGCAGCGTGCTGAGCATCAGCGCGCCCGCCTTGAACTGGGCGACCAGGAAGAATGCCGTGAAGAAGATCAGCAGTAGCGTGGAAAGGATACCCAGCGGGGCACTCTCGAAGCGGTCGCGCATCACGTCGGGGATTGTAATGGCCCCGGTTTTTCGGGCGACCTGGTTGAGACGCTTTCCGATCAGACCCATGGTTAGCACGGGCATAAGCATGTAGCTGGCGATCCAGAGCGCCAGGATCCAGCCGTGCGAATAAATCTTTGAGGGGAAGCCCATGAAGCTTCCGCCCGATGCACTGCTGGCCGCGAACGTCAGCGCGAAGGCCCACATCCCCAGGCTGCGGCTGCCCAGGAAGTACTCGCTCAAAAAGTTCCGCCCGCGTAACAGCCGGCTGGAACAGACGGCCAGCAGGATGACTGCCGCCGTGTAGATGGCGAAGGTAACCAGCGCGGCGTTGGAACCGCCCCCAGCACCCCCGGCCGCGAAAATGGCAATTGCATCAGGCATGCCGATTCTCCGCGGCCTCGATCTTCTCCCCATCGCCTGAGGCCGATTCGGCCGCGGGTTCGAGCGAGTCGTCGGCCATGTAGAACAGGCAGAACCAGACGGTGAACCCGTTGGCCGCCAGCCAGGGCAGCACAACTCCCCAAAACACCCAGGCCGGAATGCCGAATATCTTGGCAATCTGCCCGTCGGCCGGTTCCGGATAGCCGGTCAGGTAGCACCAGCTAACCGACCAAACCAGGCAAACGGCGAATACGACGAGGATAATCAGTGTCTCGCGTCGCGCGTGGACAACCAGCGGATCGAGCCGGTCGGCGTCGGGCGATTGGGGCTCGCGGCTCATGGTCGGCTTCCTCAACGGGCGAAAAACTGCAACAATAACGGGCGAGGCAACCCCGACATCATAACCGAAACCAGCACGCGACACCAACCGCCCCGGGCTGCCCGTTCGTGACCTCCGCCAATACGAAGAATCCAGGCCACGGATCAAACACGGATTGAACACGGATTGAACACGGATTGAACACGGATACGGACGCAGTTACGGACAGAACAAGGATCGGCGTCGGGATAAGCCGCTTCTTTTTGGGAACACTAATCTTCACTAATCGACACTAATGCAAATAATTAGCGCGGATTAGCGGAGATTAGTGTTCCTCCGTTGTTTCGGCACTCTCAAGACCTTGACCAAGTTACTTTGACGTGGAATCTAAGAACCACCTTCGAGAATTCATCTTTTCAATCTTGTTAATCCTGTCTATTTTTTGCTCTGGAAGAACCCATGCCATCCAGGAATACGTCACAAGTTACTTTGTCTAAATCCGTGTTTGATCCGTGTTTCATCCGTGGCTAAAAATCAACTTTCGGAAGCCCCGCAAATCGCCCAATGAAAACCATGTCCGCGCTTCGTTTGATCATCGCTTCGTTCGTCTATCATTGGCGGATGAATCTGGCCGTGGCTTGCGGCGTGGCGGCGGGCACGGCCGTGTTGACCGGGGCGCTGCTGGTCGGCGATTCGATGCGGGGAAGCCTCCGCCAGCTTACCTTGGACCGCCTCGGCCGTATCGACGACGTGCTGGTTACCCAACGCTTCTTCCGCCGGGAACTGGCCGACGAATTGGCCGGGCGGCCGGAGTTCGGCGAGCACTTCGCCAGCGCCGCGCCGGCGATACTGATCCGCGCCAGCCTGGAAAACACCGATCCACAATCGCCGGCCAGGGCCAATCGGGTGAACCTGATCGGTTGCGACCCGCGGTTCCTGCAGTTGGGCAACCCTGGCCCTCGCGCAATTCCCGACCGGCGCCAGATCGTGCTTAACCGGCCGGCGGCCGACCGGCTGGGGGTGAAGCAGGGCGATACGGTTCTGCTGCGGCTGCCGCGAGTCGGAAGCATCCCGGCCGACAGCCCATTGGGCCAAACCCGCGAAACCACGCAAACCTGGCGGCTTACGCTGGCCGACGTTATCCCGGCCGAAGGGCTCGGACGCTTCGCGCTGAGCCCCGATCAGCGCTTGCCGCTGAACGCTTACGTCTCGCTCGACGGGCTTGCTGGGCAACTCGATCGCGACGGACTGGCCAACTCTATTCTGGTCGCCGGCCGAACGGTCGACGCCTGCCCGTCGGAAGAGTCCGACAAGCTGCTGCAATCACTTCTGCGTCCCAAGCTGGAAGATTACGGAATCCGCATCGAGCGCACCGAGCGAGGCTACTTCAACATCACCTCCGACCGCATGTTGATCAGCCCGGTCGTTGAACAGAGCATTTTGGAATCGCTCGACAAAATCGACGGGCTCGGCGTTGAGCCGGCGCTCACGTATCTGGCCAACACAATCGCTTGCGGTAGCCGCCAGACGCCGTATTCCACAATCACGGCCGTCGATTTCGGCGCCCGCCGACCGCTTGGACCGTTCTTGTGGGACCCGGAAGGGGACAGGTCCATGTTTTCGGCCAACGATGCACACAAGAAAGCATCCGTCGGCCGAAAAATGGACCAGTCCCCAACGCCAATCCCCACGCCGGACAATGGTCAAATCGTGCTGAACCAGTGGGCTGCCGACGACCTGGAGGCCAAGCCGGGCGACACGATTCGCGTAACCTACTTCGATCCGGAAAGCACGCACGGCCGGCACCGGGAGCGAACGGTCGAGCTGCGGCTGGCGGCCGTTTGTGCGCTGGCCGGCGCGGCCGACGATCCCAACTTCACGCCTTCGGTTGAAGGCGTGACCGACCAACTCTCGATGGCCGATTGGGACCCGCCCTTCCCATTCGACGGCCGCCGAATCCGCGACAAGGACGAACTCTACTGGGACCGGCACAAGGCCACGCCCAAGGCGTTCGTCTCGCCGGCCACCGGCCGGAAACTCTGGTCCAGCCGATTCGGCCGCGCGACTTCGATTCGAGTTGCAGCACCCGAAGGAATGAGCCTTGCCGATCTGCGTTCGAAACTCGCGCTCGACCCGACCCGGCTGGGGTTCGTCTTCCAAGCGGTCAAGCGGCAGGGGCTGACCGCCTCGAGCGGCGCCACGCCGTTTAGCGTGCTCTTCCTCTCGTTCAGCTTCTTCATCATCGCGGCAGCCGTAATGTTGGTGGCGCTGCTGTTCAGGCTGGGGATCGACGGTCGGGCCACGTCGATCGGTATCTTGTTGGCCGTGGGGCTGCGTCGTCGGCAAGTCGCCCGACTGCTGCTGGCCGAAGGCCTGCTGGTCGCGGCAGCCGGCAGCCTGATCGGTCTTGTCGGCGGCATCGCCTATGCCGCGCTGATGTTGGCCGGGCTGCAAACGCTCTGGTTGGGCGCTATTGTCACGCCCTTTCTCAGGCTGCACGCCACGCCCGTCAGCCTGATTGTCGGCTATGCCAGCGGGCTGATCGTCGCACTGGCGGCAATCGCATTGTCGGTTCGACGTGCCGCCCGAGTCGCACCAAACCAACTGCTGGCCGGCCGGATCGGCGGAGGCGGGCCTTTAAGCGGCCGGCGCTCGCAAGGCGTCGGCTGGCTGGCCATGGGTTTCGTCGTCGCCGCGATAGTGACCGGGCTGGCGGCCGCTCGAATTGGCGAAGAGATCCGCGCCGGAGCCTTCTTCGGGGCCGGCGCGCTGGTGCTGACGGCCGGTCTGATGATCGTTTGGTGTTGTTTGCGAAGCGGCGCCACCGGACCGGCCGTAAGCGAGGGCCGGGGCAACCTCGGTCGGCTGGCGCTGCGCAACGCCGCCCGAAATCCGGGCAGGAGTACGTTGACCATCGGATTGGTTGCCGCCACCTGTTTCCTGATCGTCTCCGTCAGCGCTTTCCACCTCGACCCGACCGGCCGGGCGCCCGCGCTCGATAGCGGCGACGGCGGATTCGCGCTGGTCGCCCAAAGCGATCAGCCGATCCACGAAGATTTCAACACGCCGAGCGGCCGGAGCGAGTTGGGGTTCTCGGCCGCCGACACCCGGCTGATGGCCGACACCAAGACGTTCGCCTTTCGCGTCCGCTCGGGCGACGACGCCTCCTGCCTGAACCTTTACAAGGCCCGGCAACCGCGAGTGCTGGGCGTGCCGCGGACAATGATCGAGCGGGGCGGGTTCGCCTGGGCCAACGCGCTGAAGGTTGGCGATTCGAACAACCCCTGGCTCGCCCTGGAGGCCGAGCTGGGTAACGATCACGACGGCACGCCGCTGCTGCCCGTCGTTATGGAAAAAAATACGGCCACCTATTCGCTGCACCTCTGGAAGGGACTCGGCCAAACTTACGACATCACCGACGCCGGCGGTCGCACGGTTCGGCTGAAGATCGTCGGGCTGCTGGCCGGCAGTATCTTCCAGGGCGACCTGCTGGTGTCCGAGCGTCAATTCCTGAAAGTCTTTCCCGACCAGAGCGGATACCGATTCTTCCTCACCGAACTGCCGGGTGGAAAAGAGGAATCCAAGCAGACGGCCGACATGCAAAACGCCATGGAACGCAGGCTGGGCGATTACGGCTTCGCTGCCGAGACGACCGCCCGGCGGCTGGCCGGACTGCTGGCGGTGCAGAACACTTACCTCTCGACGTTCCAAAGCCTTGGTGGGCTGGGGCTCTTGCTGGGCACCTTTGGGCTGGCGGCCGTCCAGTTGAGAAACGTGCTGGAGCGACGCGCCGAACTGGCCTTGATGCGAGCCGCCGGATTCCGCCGCGCGATGCTCGCCCGGATGGTGATGATCGAGAACGGCCTGCTGCTTATCGCCGGGCTGGGTTGCGGCGTCGTGGCAGCACTGGTCGCCCTGATCCCGCACCTCCTGGCCGGCAGCGCGTCGGTGCCCTGGCTCTCGCTGACCGGCACGCTGCTGGCCATCCTCGCCGCCGGTCTGACCGCCAGCCTCGTCACCCTCCGCCCCGTCCTAACCGCCCCGCTATTGACCGCGCTGCGGGAAGAGTGAAACATTGCTGGAGTGAGATCGTGCTCGAAGTCACCTACGCCCGCCACCTGGGCGACTACACAGTTCTGTTGCGTTTCAATGACGGAATAGAGGGGCCCGTTGACTTGAAGGATGCCCTATGGGGGCCGGTGTTTGAGCCTCTGAAGCAAGTCGAATTCTTTGGGAAGCTCACTCTCTCGGAAAGCCTCGGAACCATAACCTGGCCCAACGAAGCCGATTTCGCGCCGGAGTTTCTCAAAGATAAACTTATCGAGCAGAGGGATTCACACGCGGAGAAACAACGCGGCGGAGTGAAATGAGTCTGTCTGGGGCTCGCACCGATCGACCCCACGTGTGTTTTCACGTACCCCGAACCGGGCCGAACCATTCGATCTGGCGGCGGGGGCAGAAGGTCAGGTGCTGCTCTTGACAGTAAGGTTCCAGCCACTGGGCCGTTTTCGAGAGGACGGCCGCATCGGCGCCTTGCGGCATCAAGAATACGCGTGCCCGATCGATCTGGGGAAATTCGGCCAGGTAGCTTTCCACCTCCAGACAATCGGCGGGCGAGTCGACGACAAACTTCAACTGGTAGTCGTATTCGGCAACCAGCCGGCCGATCACCTCGGGCGCGTGGCGGTTCGATTCGTGACGCGCGTGCCGGGCCGGGTCGCTATCGGCCGGTGGGGTCGAGTTGGATAGCTTCGGGCTAATCGACATCAACTGGCAGGCGACCGGCAGATACAGCGTTCCTGCCGTCTCTATGGTGACGTGACAATCCAGACGCCGCAGTCCTTCGCACAGCGGGACCGACTCCGCGAACAGCATCGGCTCGCCGCCCGTCAGCACGACGTACCGCTCGCCCAGCCTTTCAACCCTGGCAAGTATCTCCTCGACCGCCAGGTCTTCACCCTCCGGCTGGAAGGAAGCGTAGGGCGTATCGCAATACGAGCAGCGCAAGTTGCAGCCGCTGGCGCGCACGAACACGCTCGGCGTGCCCGTCAGCCGCCCCTCGCCCTGCAGAGATTTGAAGATTTCGGCGATACGCATTTTTGTGTTGAAGGTCGTGTTAGCCCCGTCGCCTGCGACGGGAAAAGTAACGACAACCGCCCCGCATTCCGGTCGCAGGCGACCGGGCTAACTGTTTCCCCCTCGTCCCTCGTACTCCAACGGATCTTCCAACCCCGCCTCGGTAAAACCCTTTAGACGCAGCAGGCAGGAGTCGCAGCGGCCGCAACTCAGACCGGCCGGGCCGGGGTCGTAACAGGAATGGGTCAGGCCGTAGTCGACCCCCAGTTCGATACCGAGCTTGATAATCTCAGCCTTGGTGAGTTTCAACAGGGGCGCGTGGATTGTGAACTTCAGGCTGCCCTCGACGCTCGCCTTGGTTGCCAGGTTGGCCATCTGCTCGAAGGCGGCAATGTACTCCGGCCGGCAGTCGGGATAGCCGCTGTAGTCGACCGCGTTGGCGCCGATGAAAATCCCGGCCGCCTCCACCACTTCCGCGTAAGCCAACGCCAGCGAGAGGAAGACCGTGTTCCGGGCGGGCACATAGGTTATCGGGATATCCTGCTCCATCCGCCGGGGGTCGCGGTCCTTGGGTACGTCGAACGAGTCGGTCAGCGCGCTGCCGCCGAACTGGGTCAGGTCGATCGACAACTTCACGTGCCGCTCGACACCCATCGCCCGAGCGACCCGGCCGGCCGCCTCCAACTCGCGGCGGTGCCGCTGCCCGTAGTCGATCGAAATGGCATAAAGCGCGAACCCCTCCCGCCTCGCAACAGCCGCCGTGGTGGCCGAATCGAGTCCTCCGGAAAGCAGTATTACGGCACGTTTGGTCATTATCGCGTCCGTACGAAGGTCCTTAACGATGTGTGCGGTTAATAGTATAATGCCACAATATCAAGGAAAGCGGAAGGAGATACCCCATGAGTAGTAACAGCGACGCCAACGAGTTCGGCGACCTGCTGGAGACGTTCGAGAACCAGTTTTCCGAGCGAGATTATACTATCGAGATCGTCTGCCCGGAGTTCACCTCGGTCTGCCCCAAGACGGGCCAGCCCGACTTCGGCACGCTAACCTTCACCTACACGCCCAACGCGCGCTGCGTTGAACTGAAGAGCCTCAAAATCTACCTCCAGCGTTACCGCAACGAGGGCATCTTCTACGAGACGGCGACTAACCGTATCCTCGACGATCTGGTGGCGGCCGTCGCGCCTCGGCGGATGACGCTACGGGCGGACTTCACGGCGCGGGGTGGCATTACCACCACGGTCACGGCAACATTCGAAGCAGAGAAATAACCCATGCGATTGGCACCCAACAGTTGGCGTTTGCTTCTTGTTCTTATCGTTCTCCTCTCGAGCTTGACGGCCGCCCGGGCTTGGGCCTGCTATGCGATTATCGTCGGCCGAAAGGCGTCGGCCGACGGCTCGGTCCTGGTCGCCCACAACGAGCAGAACGGCGGACAGCGAATTCTCAACTTCCGCCGCGTGCCGCGTTTGAAACATCCGGAAGGATCGGCCGTCAGACTGCATCACGGCGGGTCGCTACCCCAAGTGCCCGAGACTTGGTCGTTCCTTTGGAGCGAGAACCCGGGCTTGGCGTTCAGCGACGGCTACCTGAACGAGTGGGGCGTGGCAATTGCCAGCGACGGCTGCCGTACGCGGGAGGACGATTACGATACGCTGGTCCAGCGGGGTGAAATCCGTGACGGCGGCATCGGCTACATGCTCCGTCGGCTGATTGCCGAACGGGCGAAGACGGCTCGCGAGGGCGTCGAGTTGGCCGGCCGGCTGGTCGAGCGGTTCGGCTACGTCGACTCGGGCCGAAGCTACGTGGTGGCCGACCCGCGCGAGGAGTGGCTGTTTTCGGTCGTTCGCGGCCGGCGTTGGGTGGCCCAACGAGTGCCCGACGACGCGGTAGTCGTGCTACCCAACATCCACATCATCGGCCGGGTGAACCTGGACGACCGGGCCAACTTCCTCGGCTCGGCCGACCTGATCGACTACGCAGTAAAGTAG
>CAZDHN010000277.1:0-8243 GCA_964505115.1 uncultured Planctomycetaceae bacterium | reverse complement strand
CCGGTCGCCGAACGGATCGCCGAGGAGCTGCTGATTCTGCCGCTCTATCCGGATCTAACCCGCAAGGATCTGGACGATGTGATCGCCGCCGTCAAGAAAGTGGCCGGGGCTTACGCGGTTGTTCCCGAGGGAAGATAACATCCGGTTTGTCAAACTCGACATGGAAGAACGAAGGGGTCCGTCGTATGGCAGTACCAGGAACAATGGGCAAGATCCTCATGGTGGATCTCCAGACCCGGCAACTCGCCGTCGAGACTCCCGACGACGAGGTCTACCTGGGATACATGGGGGGCTACGGGCTGGGAGCCTACTACCTCTACAGGCTCCAGAAGCCGGGGGTCGACCCCTTGGGGCCGGAGAATCACCTGGGGTTCTTTGCCGGATTGTTGACCGGAACCGCCGCCATCACGGGCAACCGCTACACGGTGGTAAGCAAGAGCCCCAAGACAGGAACCTGGGGCGATGCCAACTCGGGCGGCAAATTCGGGCCGGCAATGAAGGCTGCGGGTTTCGACGGTGTCCTTGTCAAGGGGATCAGCGAGAAACCTGTCTACCTGCTGCTCCGCGACGGCCACGCGGAACTGCTAGGGGCCGGCGAGTGGTGGGGACGGGATACCAACGCCGTGGACGACAGCGTCAAAGGGCTTTACGGCAAAAACGCCCGTGCGGCCTGCATCGGTCCGGCGGGCGAACGGATGAGCCTGCTGGGGTGTATCATCAACGATCGAGGCCGGGCTGCCGGACGTAGCGGCCTGGGCGCGGTGATGGGGTCCAAGAAATTGAAGGCGGTCGTTGCCGTCGGCGATGCCAGAGTAGCCATGGCTGATCCCGAGGGTATGAAGAGGACTACTGCCGGGCACCGCCGATACCTTCAGCAGCAGCCCGGCTATAGAGTCTTGCATGAGTATGGTACTTCCGGCGGGATGGCCGGTTGTTGTGCTTCGGGCGATACGCCGATCAAGAACTGGGCTGGCGTGCCCGGCGATTTCCCGACCGTCAGCAAGATCAGCGATGACGCGGTCCTGGCCATCGAACGAAAGAAGTACGCCTGTTGGCGGTGTCCGATCGCCTGCGGCGGCCTGGCGGTGGTCGAGGAGGGACCGTATGCGTCCCGCACTCACAAACCGGAGTACGAAACTCTCGGCGCATTCGGCTCGATGTGCCTGAATGACAACCTCGAATCGATCAACTTGTGCAACGAGATCTGTAATCGTTACGGCCTGGATACGATCAGCGTCGGCTCGACCATCGCCTTTGCGATCGAGTGCTACGAAAACGGCATCATTACGGCCGAGGATACCGGCGGAATCGAGTTGACCTGGGGGAACCACCGGGGAATCGTCGAGCTCACCAGGGCGCTGGCCGAGGGCAAGGGGTTCGGCAAGGTGCTGGCCGACGGATCAAAGATGGCGGCCGAGCGCATCGGCAAGGGAGCCGAGCAGTATGCCATGCACGTCGAGGGTGAAGAGTTGCCCATGCATGACCCGCGTCTGTTTCCCGCCCTGGCGACCAGCTACAAAATGGACGCCACGCCCGGCCGCCACACCCAGATGGGCGCCTGGACTCTCGAAGCCGGGTTTGCACCGCCGGGCCTGGTCACCGAAAAGATCGAACCGCACAAATACCGAGGCAAAGGCGACGCCCATCGCATCGTCAGCAACCACTTCCACGTGGCCGCCTCCGCCGGTATGTGCCAGTTTGCCTGGGCCGGGTTGAAACCGGAAGCCCTGACCGACGCACTTCGCTACACGACCGGCCACCACTATACCCTCGAGGGGGTGCTGGAAATGGGAGCCCGGATCGCGGCCTTGCGAATGGCCTTTAGCATTCGCGAGGGCGCGCGGAACATCAACTTCAGCGTACCCAACCGGGTTGTTGGCTCGCCGCCCAGCGAAGACGGTCCGCATCGGGGGGTCACGGTCGACGTCGACACGCAGGTCAGGGATTACTTGGAGGCGATGGGCTGGGACCCCGAAACGGGCGTGCCCACCGAGGAGACCCTGCTGGGGCTCGGACTCGATTTCGTAGCCGCCGACTTGCATCCCCGATCAGCAGGAGAATCTTAAGATGTTTGTTTGGATATTTCACCGAATCAGCGGAGTTTTGCTAATTTTCTTGCTCTCTTTCCAGCTATTCACCGGCTTCTTTCAGGCGAGCAACTCGAATGCCGAGTTGGTGAAGACGCTTGCCGATCTTCATAAGCACACGGCCCTGAATTGTCTGCTGGTGTTCCTCGTTATCTTCCACGCGCTCTACGGAGTTCGCACGATCCTGATGGACCTGGGAATGAGGAGAGAGAGGCTTCTGTTCTGGGTCTGTACCGTTTTGGGACTTGTTTTGTCCGTCGCTTTCCTGGTCCTGTTTCTCACGTTGGTTGCGGCATGATCGAGCACGACGTTTTGGTTGTTGGTGGAGGCCTGGCGGGGCTGCGCGCGGCGGTGGGCCTTTCAGCGCACTGGGACGTGGCGATCATTTCGAAAGTCCACCCGGTCCGTTCGCATTCCGGCGCGGCTCAGGGAGGTGTTAACGCCGCGCTTGGCAATGCGCTTGACGGCCGCGACGATTCGCCTGAAAAACACGCTTTCGACACGATCAAGGGCAGCGATTACCTGGCCGACCAATCGGCCGTGGCAACAATGTGCGACTTGGCGCCGGAGGTAATTTACGAGTTCGAGCGTTGGGGAGCGCCCTTCAGCCGCTTCCCGGACGGCACCATCGCCCAACGTCCGTTCGGCGGCGGAGGTTACCCGCGAACCTGTTATGCGGCGGACAGAACGGGTCACGTGCTGCTCCAAACTCTATACGAGCAGGTTCTCAAACGAGAGATCAGGGTTTACGACGAATGGGCCGTGACGAGGGTTGCCGCCCGGGACGACCACTGCCACGGTCTTGTTGTTTACAACCTCAAGCAAGGCCGGTTCGAGAGTATCGCCTCGAAATTCTGCATTTTTGCCACGGGCGGATACGGTCGCATCTACCGCGATTCCACCAATGCGCTGATCAACACGGGCAGCGGCGTCGCAACGGCGTTCTTGGCGGGAATTCCCGTCAAGGACCTCGAATTCGTCCAGTTCCATCCGACCACCCAGTTCGGCACCAATATACTGATCACCGAGGGTGCCCGGGGCGAAGGGGGCTATCTGCTGAACCGCAACGGCCAGAGGTTCATGGAACAATACGCGCCGGAAACGATGGAACTGGCCCCGCGCGACATCGTGGCCCGCTCGCTCCAAACCGAAATCAACGAGGGGAGAGGTTTCGAAGGCGGCTACGTGCATCTTGATCTGCGACATCTCGGTAAGAAAAAGATTCTCAAGAGGCTGCCCGGCATTCGGGACATCTGTATCGATTTTGGCGGGATTGATCCCGTCGAGGAACCCGTTCCCGTTCAACCCGGCCAACATTACTCGATGGGCGGCATCGACACGGACGTGACGGGCAAGACCTCGCTTGCGAACTTCTACGCCGCCGGTGAATGCGCCTGCGTCAGCGTCCACGGCGCCAACCGGCTCGGCGGAAACTCTCTGCTCGATACGGTCGTTTTCGGCCGCTTGGTCGCCGAGGCCATTAACGCCCGGAAGGGGGATTTCCATTTCCAGCCGAGTGCAACCGTGCTGCGGGAGCACTTGGACGGACAGATCGGGCGGGTAAACCGTTTGCTCGGCCGCGGCGGCGGAGTCCCTGCTTGGCAAATCCGCGAGAATCTACGGACGCTGTTCACCAGAAACGTCGGCATTTTCCGAAACGAAGACGACCTGACCGAGGCGGTTGCACGAATCCGCGAACTAAAAGAGCAGTACAAGGGGGTTTCTTGCCGCGTGCCCTTGGCGCCGTTCAATTTCGAGATCCTCAATGTGCTCGAATTGGAAGGCTTGCTGTATTTGGGTGAGATTACCGCCGGCGGTGCGTTGGCGAGAAAAGAGAGCCGCGGCTCCCACTACAGAACCGACTACACCCGGCGAGACGACACCCGTTGGCTCAAACACACAATCGCCCGGCTTCACGGTGACGAGATCGAGTTTTCATACGCGGATGTGGATGTCGGCCGATACGAACCCCAAGAACGAACATACTAGAATGTATCGATTCGAGATACTCAGGTACGATGCGTCGCGAGACGACGAACCACGGTTCCAGGCCTACCAAGTGGCTGCCCAGGCCAATATGTCGGTCTTGGAAGCGCTGCTGAAGATCCAAGATGAACAGGACCCGTCGCTGGCCTTCCGCTATGCCTGCCGCGGCGCGGTTTGCGGCTCTTGCGCGATGGCGATTAACGGGAAGCTCAACCTGGCCTGCCGGGTCCAACTGAAGAATCTGCATACCAATCGCGTCATCCTTGAGCCGCTGCCACGCTTTGAGATTCTCAAGGACCTTGTCGTCGACATGGACCTTTTCTGGGAGAAGTATCAGCGGATCAAGCCTTGGCTCCAGGCGGAGATATTAGACGGAAAAGAAAGTCGGATGAGCGAGAGGCAGCGGGACAAGATAGATCAATACGTCAATTGCATTCTCTGCGGGCTCTGTTACGCGGCCTGTCCGGTGCTCGGATCGAACGACAACTTCACCGGTCCCGCGGCCCTGGCCAAGTTGTACCGTTTCGTGGCCGATTCCCGCGAGAGTCGCGGCAACGAAACGCTAGAGCAAGAAAATACCGAAGAGGGAATGTGGGGCTGTCACACGATTACGAAATGTATCGAAGTCTGTCCCAAGAACGTCCGCCCCACCGACGGCATCGAAGGTCTTAGGCGGACACTGCTGTCACGGAAGTTCAAGAGGCTTTTCGGGAAAACTTAGGATGAAGATCGAAGAATCTTACGTAGCTCGGCGGCGCTTCCTATGCGGCATGCTCGGTGGCGGGGCGGTGGCACTGGGCACGGGCGTTGCCGCGCCGCTTGCGCAATACGCGGGCAATCTCCGAGAGGAACCACCCCCCGACTTCCTCGAAGTCGAAGAGGCAGACTACCAACTGCCGCCCGGAAAGTCCAAAATGATCATGTACGGGCACATCCCGGTTCTCATCATCCGAACTCCCGAAGACGATCTGAGGGTCTTCGTCGCCATCTGCACCCATTTCGACTGCACGGTCGGCTACCGCGAAGAAGAGAATCGGATATTCTGTGCCTGCCACGAAGGGTACTACGACGTTGACGGCCGGGTCCTTTCGGGACCGCCACCCGCGCCGCTAAGGCAATTCCACTTCAAATTCCAAGACCACAAGCTCGTAATCGCGCTGGAGAAGGAGAACCTTGAGAAAGCGTCTTAAGAGTTTCACGCCCGATATCGTTCGTAAAAGGATCGTCTCCTGGTTTCGCACGCGGGTCGATGTTCAACCGGCGATCGCCTTGATCCGGAGACAACCGGTGCCCATTCATCGACACAGTTGGATCTACTCGCTGGGCGATGCGGCGCTGTTCCTCTTCGGGCTGCAACTCTTCAGCGGATGTCTCCTTATGCTGTATTATCAACCGACGGAGGCCACCGCCCAGCAGAGCATAACGAGAATCATGAACGAGGTTCCGTTCGGTTGGTTGATCCGTTCGATACATGTCTGGGGCGCCAGCTTTTATGTCGGCATGGTTTGCCTGCACTTCGTGACGGTGCTGTTTTCACGGGCCTACCGAAAGCCCAGGGAGTTGGTCTGGATCTCGGGTGTTGTGATGCTCTTCTTGGCGCTGGGATCCGGCTTTAGTGGATACCTTTTGCCATGGAATGAGCTTTCCTTCTACGCCACGGCCGTGGGCACCCAGATTCCGGGAACGCTTCCCGTCATCGGTGATTTCATCGTGCATTTTCTTCGAGGCGCCGACCAGGTGACCGGGCAAACCATCACCCGCTTCTTCGCCGCCCACGTGATGATCCTGCCCTTGGCGTTCGGATTCGTCCTGTCGATTCATGTGTTCTTGAGTCGAGTCCGCGGCGTGAGTCTTCCCGTCGGCATGTGTAGGGAAGAGGTCAAGGACCGTCGGCCGTTTTTCAGTGAGTTCCTTCTGCTGGAGGTCTGTCTATGGCTTCTGCTCTTTGGATCAATCGTGACACTTTCGGTCTTCTTCCCGGCCGAAATCGGAGTCAAGGCCGATTCGCTCAAGCCAGCTCCCCAGGGAATCAAACCGGAGTGGTATTTTCTTTTTGCCTTCGAAACCCTCAAGTACTTGCCGGAGATGGTGGGTGTTGCGTTCTTCGCGCTGGTCGGGCTGCTTCTTCTCGTACTTCCACTGTTGGACAGGAATGCCGGGCGAGAAGAGAAAAACCCCACTCTTACGGCTGTCTTTCTCGCCTTCCTGCTTTACGCGCTGGTTTTCGAAATCCTGGCACTGATCGCTCCCGGCGTCGAGCGCCCTCCCGAGGAATTAGCTGCCCAAACCTACCGCGTTCCAGAGAGTGTGGTATCGCTGGCTCTTCTTTGGTCGGTCATCGGACTGCTGATTTACTATCTTCGACGATTGGTGGTCGAAAACACCCGAATTCGGAAACTCTATAAAGACGACTCGTAGGCATGATGAAAATCCACGAATACCAGGCAAAACAGATCTTATCCGATGCCGGTGTGCCGACGCCGCGAGGCGTCGTGGCCGAGACGCCCCGGGCCGCCGCCGAAGCCTTCGAGCTGCTTGCAGGCGAATCGGCCGTGGTCAAGGCCCAGATCCATGCCGGCGGACGCGGCAAGGGAACCGTCAAAGATAACCCCGATCAGCACGGTGTCGAACTGGTCGACAATGCCGACGACGCAGCGCGGGTGGCCGAGAACCTGCTGGGCCATCCGTTGGTGACCGTCCAAACCGGACCAGAAGGACAACTCGTCCGCCGAGTGCTCATCGAGCAAGAATGCGACGCCGTCGCGGAACTCTACCTGGGTATCGTCATCGACCGCACCGCGGCCCGACCCGTGCTGATGGTCTCCGGTAAAGGCGGCATGGAGATCGAACACCTGGCCGCCCGGAACCCCGAGTTGATCCACCGCGAACTGTTCCACCCGGACGCAGGATTGCAGAGTTTTCAGGCCCGCGAGCTGGCCCGAAAACTTGCTCTTTCCGGCCTCAGCGTCCGCTCGGCCGAGGAATTCATGCGGGGCGTCTGTCGGATATTCGTCGATTGTGATTGCAGCCTCCTGGAAGTCAATCCGCTGGGCGTTACCACCCACGGCCGACTGGTGGCCCTGGATACCAAAATCAGTCTTGACGACAACGGTCTGTACCGCCATCCGGACTTGCTCGGCCTGCGGGACCTGAGTGAAGAAGAACCGGCCGAAGTCCGCGCCGCCGAGGCCGGCCTGAGCTATGTCAAGCTCAGCGGCAACATTGGGTGCCTGGTAAACGGTGCCGGGCTGGCCATGAGCACCATGGATTTGATCAAGCTGCACGGAGGCGAACCGGCCAACTTCCTCGATGTCGGTGGAGGGGCCGACGTCGATCAGGTTACCGAAGCGCTTGGCCTCCTCTTGGACGACGGAAACGTCCGTGCCGTGCTGGTCAATATCTTCGGCGGAATCATGCAGTGTACGGTCATCGCCGAAGCCGTCGTTCGCGCATACGAGTCGCTGAATTTTGATGTCCCGTTGGTCGTACGTCTGGAGGGGACCAAAGTGGACGAAGGCCGCAGGATTCTCGCCCGTGGCAATCTGGATATCATCGCCGCCGAGGGTCTGACCGACGCGGCCAAGAAGGCGGTTACGGCGGCCGGATAACGTCCCGCGACGACTGAACAAGAACATTTCACGGCCACCCCGGCGGGGCCCTATCGGTTGGAACACCATGAGCATCCTGGTTGACAAAAACACGCGTGTCCTGTGCCAAGGAATCACCGGCAAGGCGGGGCGTTTTCACACGGAACGTTGTCTTGAGTACGGTACCCAAGTGGTCGGCGGTGTCACACCCGGCAAGGGCGGTACCATGGTCCAAGGCCTACCGGTGTTCGCGGCGGTGGCCGAAGCCGTCCAAGAGACCGGCGCTGACGCCACGATGATTTTCGTGCCGCGCGCCTTCGCCGCCGATGCAATCCTGGAAGCGGCTGACGCCGGCATCCGCACGATCGTGGCGATCACCGAGGGAGTACCGGTGCTGGACATGGTCCGGGTGTACGACGTTATCCGCCGCTGCGATTCGGTCTTGATCGGTCCAAACTGTCCGGGCGTGATCACCCCGGAGGAGTGCAAGATCGGCATCATGCCCGGCTATATCCATCGCCGCGGGCCGGTGGGCGTGCTCAGCCGCTCCGGCACGCTCACCTACGAGGCCGTCTGGCAGTTG